>DATJDO010000173.1:0-2745 GCA_035497375.1 Chitinophagaceae bacterium
CGCAAGGCATCGTTCAGTGAAAAAAAAGGCTTTGATTTATCTCCCATTTAAAAAATAAGTTGACGACATTTGCGTTCTTCTGCCAGAACCAAAGTTAGTGAAAAATAACTACTTACGAAATTTCTTAATTCAAAATCAGGCCGAAATAGCCATCCTCACTACCTGGGGTATGGTTTTTGGCTTTTTATGCGGAAGGGCCATTCTTTCAGCAAGCATGTTTCTTTTTTGCATCAATGCCCTTTGGAAAACCAAACCGCGGGAATGGTTCAGACAACAATGGTGGCTGCTGGGTATGGGCTGGATTGGCTTTTACGCCCTTTCTTATTTCTGGAGTGCCGACATCCCTTACTGGACAGAACGGATACAGGTAAAGTTTCCTTTTGTTTTGTTCCCCCTTGCGTTCTGTTTTCTGCGGCCATTCAGCAGCAGACACATACAAATATTATCCTTTGGCCTGATGGCACTTGCTGCCGGAGGTTGCCTGTATACTTTATCCTTTTTCTTTGCCGACCCTGAAAAATCGATCAGCGGCTATTTTTACTCGCAGGTACTGCCGACGCCAGCCTATAAAGACCATATACGTTTCAGTATTTTCATTGCCTGGATCGTCATCTGGTCCTGTTTTGCTTTCAGGAAAATGGATAGTTCGATCCAAAAAACGATAACAGCGACAGCCATTATCTTTTTCGTCCTCTTTTTGCACCTGCTTGCTGTCAGGAGCGGTCTCCTCGTTTTATATACTTTTATTTCATTGTATATCGTCTACCTGTTCCTGCGTGGTAAAGCCAGGACAGCCGGAGTGATCCTGCTGGGCGGTGTTGTATCTGTGTCGGTAGCCTACACCTATATTCCTTCTTTCCGCAGTAAAATTCAATATGCAGTGTACAGCCTTAACGAGTATGAAAACGGCAATCACAGTGCAGACTTTTCAGATATTGGGCGCCTGATCTCCTACGACCTGGCGTTCAGGATCATTAAGGAACACCCGGTTTTTGGGGTAGGTGCCGGCGATATCCGGGAAGAAATGAAACGGAAATACGAGCTCTATTCTCCTGCTACGCGGCCGGAGCAACGTATTGTACCCCATAACCAATTGATGGAAGTGACACTGGCTGGAGGTATCGTTACGCTGGCAGCTTTCTTATGCTGGCTGTTTTACCCGCTGAAACGTCTGAAGAAAAACCGGGCGTCGTTTTATATCATGGCGACCTGGCTTGCCTTATTTGTGGCGATGATGGTAGAAGCCATGCTGGAGGTGCAGTTCGGGGTTTTTGTCTACCTGTTTGCGATGCTGTGGATGCAGATGGCTGCCCGCTCAGACAATGCTATTCCTGAAGCTGTAACATCGTAGAATCCGTACCCCATACGGGAAAGCTATCGTCGTCAGGAATAAAATCCTCCTGATCCTGTTCTGTCAGGTGATACTTCCGGATCATCAGGCTCACGTCATTAATCCACTTGCCCTTGGCCTCTGCATAACCATGCTTGTTCATGTGCACCAGCCATTTTTTATAATCCATATTGCCGCGGAGCGCGGGGTAATACTTTTTCTTACTGACGATACGTACAAAATCTTTAAAGGATGCTGCAGCAGAGGGGTATTGTTTGTAGGCAGAGCGGTGCCCCGACTTCCCCTTATGCAGGGTATTTTTTCCTTTAATACCAAAATAATTGTTAAGAAGCCGGCAGTTTTTACTTTTTCCCATGGCGGACTCCACCATGGATACCCCCAGGATGATGCTGGCTGGTATACCCGATTGCTTCATCAGCAAAATAGCTGTTTGCTTATGCTGTTCTACATACTCATCACCGGTACGCTGACCGTAGACAGGCACTGACAACAAGAAAAGAAGGATCAGCAACTGTATCTGCCGGCTTAAATATTTAGCGTTCATATTGTGTGTATTTTAGCCCTTAAATCGCACAAATCTATCGCTGCGCTATATGTTCCGTTTTTCAAAAATAGCATTATATTTGTAACTCAATAAAATCGTACTCATCTGATGCTGGATATATTGCTCGTGCTTCTTGCCTACCTTCTCGGTTCTATTCCTTCCGCTGTCTGGGTAAGCAAACGTTTCTATGGTATAGACATTCGTGAACATGGGAGCGGTAACGCAGGAGCTACCAATACCTTCAGGGTTTTGGGTAAAAATGCCGGGGTCATCGTCATGATTGCCGATACGCTCAAAGGTTTTATTGCCGTAAAGCTTTCCATTCTTTCTACATATACCTGGACATCCGAACCATTTGTCAACCTGCAGGTGATCCTGGGTATTGCCGCCGTATTGGGCCACATCTTCCCTGTTTGGGCAGGGTTCAGGGGTGGTAAAGGCATTGCTACCCTGTTTGGTATGATACTCGGCATACAACCCCTGGTAGCGGTAAGCCTGGTGGGCGTGTTTATGCTCATGCTGCTGGTAACCCGTTATGTATCACTAAGCTCCATCAGCGCCAGCATTGCGTTTCCTTTGCTGATCCTTTTTATCTTCCGTGAGCCGGAGTTGAGCTACAAGATTTTTGCTATCGGCACAGCAGCTCTGGTGGTGCTGACACACCACAAAAACATTACCCGCCTCCTCACCGGTAGCGAAAGCAAAGTACCGATTTTCAAAAAGCGTGATAAAAACCGTCGTAACAACGACTAAGCCTGACTTATTGTGCAGCTCAACCTTTTTCAGAGATGGGCCAGTTACTTGTATCCCGTAAAAGTTGCCTCTGCTGCCGGGCAAACCACTCCCGTAC
>DATJDO010000174.1:0-7380 GCA_035497375.1 Chitinophagaceae bacterium
GTTCTCCTGCTGGTAGTAAGAGTTCAGCCCGATGTAGGACATAAACATACCCGCATCGATATTGATGCCATGCCATTTGTTGATATGATAGCCGGTGTAGGCTTCACTTAAGTAACGATATACATTGGCCAGCTGGTATTGTCCGCGATAGGGGCTGTAATCATTTCGCGGCACAACAATAGACCGGGTGCCGAACTGGGTCATGACCCTGGCCCGTGCGTTTTTGTAATTGAAGTCGCCGCCAAAGTGCAGTGCGGAGAGTTGTACTTCATTGTTGCGCGCCAGGGAGGTGGAGCCGACTACGGTATTGTCATTGGGCTTGTTGAAGGAATGGGTGTAATTGACATCCACCAGGATACTCGGGGTGAAATACGGCATGTTCTTAAAGATGGAAGAGTCCCTGCGGTCATTACCGTTTTGCCAGGACACATCAATGTTCTCGAATGGTTCTCCTTTCTGTTGAGCAAAAGCCGGGGCTGCTGACCCTATGATCGTGCATAATGCTACCATTGTTTTGGTACAGTTTTTCATATTGGATTGCTGTTGTGCTTGTTTATTTTGATATGTTGTCTAATGCTATGTTGAGTTTCAGGACATTGATTCTGGCGGGGCCGAAGAGTCCCAGGAGTGGTTTTTCTTTTTGCTGCGCTACCAGGCTCAATAATGTGGCGACGTCTATATGCCGCAGCGCAGCTATTCTTGGCACCTGTACCAGGGCCGCAGCTTCGGAGATATCGGGATCCAGGCCGCTGCCGCTTGCCGTGATAAGGTCAACAGGGATCTGCCCCCTGCTGACTTGCGGGTTATGGACCATAAAGCTGTCTATCCTTTCCTGCACCTGCGCAAGGTATTCGGGGTTGTTCGGCCCCTTGTTGCTTCCGCCTGAGCCGGCAGCATTATAGCCGACAGCGGAAGGCCTTGAATTGAAATAACGGTCTTCGGTAAAGGATTGCCCGATATTGCTGTAATACGATTGCCCCTTGTGGGTGAGTATAAATCCTTTCCCTTTGTTGGGGACAAGCTGTGCCATGCCCCAGACCACCAGTGTGTAGATGCCTGCGCACAGGACGATGGAAACAATGCTTAGCCTTAAGGCTATCAATAGGTTTGCTTTCATTTTTTTTAGATAAACAGGGAAACAATAAGGTCGATGGCCTTGATGCCGATGAAGGGGACCAGGATACCACCCAGCCCGTAGATAAATAGATTTCTGCGCAGTAGGGCACTGGCCCCGATGGGTTTGTAAGCTACCCCTTTCAGTGCCAGCGGTATCAGCAGGGGTATGATGATGGCGTTGAAGATCACGGCAGAGAGTATGGCACTTTCAGGGCTATGCAGCCGCATGACATTCAAAGCCTGTAAAGAGGGTATGGCTGCGATAAACAAAGCCGGGATAATGGCAAAGTATTTGGCTACATCGTTGGCAATGCTGAAGGTGGTCAGTGTTCCCCTGGTCATCAGCAACTGTTTCCCGATCTCTACCACTTCTATGAGCTTGGTCGGGTCGTTATCGAGGTCAACCATATTGCCCGCTTCTTTTGCAGCCTGCGTACCGCTGTTCATCGCTACGCCTACATCTGCCTGTGCCAGTGCAGGAGCATCATTGGTGCCGTCGCCCATCATAGCGACAAGCCTTCCTTCGCTTTGCTCCTTCCTGATGTAGTTCATTTTGTCTTCCGGCTTCGCTTCGGCGATAAAGTCATCTACACCGGATTTTTCTGCAATGAACTTTGCTGTCAATGGGTTGTCGCCAGTCACCATCACGGTTTTGATGCCCATTTTTCTCAGGCGTTCAAAACGTTCTTTAATGGCCGGTTTGATGATGTCCTGCAGTTCGATCACGCCAATCACCTCTTTGTTTTCAGAGACTACAAGCGGTGTGCCCCCGTTGCCGGAAATCTTTGTAACCCGTTCGGCAATGTCAAGGGGGAAAATATTTCCTTCCTGCGCTACAATGATTTTAATGGCATCGGCAGCCCCTTTGCGTATGCTTGTTCCTTCATAGTCCACACCCGAGCTCCTGGTTTCTGCAGTGAATTTTATAAAGCGGGGATGATCAATCGTATAGCTAAGGGGATTGATACCTGCAAGCTCAATGATGGATTTGCCTTCGGGGGTATCGTCGCTCATGGAGCTGAGCACCGCACATTTGATGAAATGTTTTTCTTCAATTCCTGCCGCCGGGTAGAAATGTGTTGCCTTGCGGTTTCCGATAGTGATGGTGCCGGTTTTATCCAGCAGCAACACATCGATGTCGCCAGCCGTTTCAACGGCTTTCCCGCTTTTGGTGATCACATTGGCCCTGAGTGCCCTGTCCATGCCTGCGATGCCGATGGCCGACAGCAGTCCCCCGATGGTGGTCGGGATCAGGCAAACGAACAAGGCTATAAATGAGGCAATGGTAATTGGTGCATTGGAGTAGTCAGCCAAAGGTTTGAGTGTGATCGTCACGATAATAAAAACCAGTGTAAAGCCAGCAAGGAGAATGGTCAGGGCGATTTCGTTAGGTGTCTTTTGGCGGCTCGCACCTTCTACCAGCGCAATCATCTTATCTAAAAAGCTTTCGCCGGGCTCTGTGCTTACTTTTACTTTTATTTTATCCGACAGCACTTTTGTACCCCCGGTCACAGAACTTTTATCGCCGCCGGATTCCCGTATAACGGGTGCACTCTCCCCGGTAATAGCGCTTTCATCTATTGTCGCCAGGCCTTCGATGATTTCCCCGTCGGTGGGGATGATGTCTCCTGCTTCGCAGATGAACACATCTCCTTTCCTCAGTTGGGATGAAGAAACGATTTTTATTTCTCCCATGTACACTGCTCCGATGGTCTGGATCAGTTTGGCAGGCGTTTCTTCCCTTGTTTTTCTTAAACTGTCCGCCTGGGCCTTTCCCCTGGCTTCTGCTATCGCTTCTGCAAAGTTGGCGAACAATAAGGTCAGCAGCAGTACCATAAAAATGGTAAGATTATAGGAAAAGCTTCCCTGCGTTTTTGCTCCCAATAATATCCAGGCGCAGACGAAAAGCATAATTGCTGTTCCGATCTCCACTGTGAACATGATGGGATTGCGGAACATTGTTTTAGGGTTAAGCTTGACAAAGGATTGCTTCAAAGCTTTTTGTATTAAGTCTTTCTGAAACAATGTTGTAGTATTTGCGTTCATTATGGCTGGTATCTTGTTTAAAAGCACAGAAAGAATCAGAAGGAAAAATAATCAGAGACAGGGCCCAGGGTCAATACCGGGAAAAACGATAAAGCCGCCACCAGTGCAATCACCGCAAAGACCATCAGGCCAAATGTGCCGGTATTGGTTTTTAAAGTTCCGCTGCTCTCAGGGGTATACTTTTTAGCGGCCAGGGACCCGGCAATGGCTACGGGGCCAATGATCGGCAGGAACCTGGCCAGGATCAGCACCACCCCTGTACTGATATTCCACCAGGGCGTATTGTCGCCCAGCCCTTCAAAGCCGCTGCCATTGTTGGCCGCAGACGAAGTGTACTCGTATAGTATTTCCGATAGCCCATGTGCCCCGGGATTATTCAAAGTGCTGAGCGTCAGATCTGGGAATGCTGTAGAAAGAGCAGTGCCGACCAGGATCAGGAAGGGGTGCAGCAAGGCTATGATCATGGCTATTTTCATTTCCCGGGCTTCTATTTTTTTACCCATAAACTCCGGCGTTCTGCCGACCATTAAACCACTGATAAATACAGCCAGGATCATGAAGATGAAAAAATTAAGTATCCCTACACCGCAACCGCCATAGAAGCAATTGGTCATCATGGCCAGCATCTGGTTCATTCCGGACAGGGGCATAAAGCTGTCGTGCATCGCATTGACAGAACCTGTAGAGATCACCGTTGTGGCAATACTCCAGAAGGCAGAGGCCGCAGCTCCAAAACGGACTTCTTTCCCTTCCATAGCACCCAGTGCATTGTCGATTCCCATTTTCGGGAAATGAGGGTTACCGTTCATCTCGATCAGGATGGTAGGAATCACCAGGGCTAAAAAGCCGATCGTCATGACTCCGAATATCATCCAGGATAATTTCTTGTTTTTAAGGAAATACCCCAGGGCGAAGATCATGGCAAACGGAATCAACATCTGGCTCACCATGGCGACCATATTGGTAAGGTAATTCGGATTTTCAAGCGGGTGGGCCGAATTGGCGCCAAAGAAACCACCACCGTTTGTGCCCAGGTGTTTGATGGGCACAAATGCCGCCACCGGTCCTGTAGAGACCTCTGTTGTATCGCCCTGCAGGGACACCATCCGGCTTTTGCCTGCAAAGGTCATCGGCATGCCGTTGGCCAGGAAAATAAGGGCAATAACTACGGAAACCGGGATCAGGATCCTGGTCAGCGATCGCACAAAGAAATTGTAAAAATTCCCCAAGGTTGTAAAGCTTCCTTTTTGGAGTGCGTAAAAGACGGTAACCGCTGCCGCCATTCCCACTGCTGCCGTCACAAACTGTAAGAACATCAGGTACAATTGCCCCAGGTAACTCACCCCGGATTCTCCCGAGTAGTGCTGGAGATTACAATTGACCAGGAAGGAGATGGTGGTGTTGAAAGCCAGGTGTGCAGACTGCCTGGGGTTATGATCCGGGTTAAGGGGAAGCCAGCCCTGGTTCATCAATACGAACATGCCGAGCAGAAACCAGACTACATTGATGGTCAGCAAGGCCAGCATCTGTTGCTGCCAGCTTTGTTCCCTGTCCGGGTTTATCCCGCTTATTTTGAAGATAAAGCGATCGATGGGGTTAAAAATCTTACTTAAAAAAGTGGGTTCATTGCGGTACACCTTAGCCATGTATTTCCCCAGGGGAATGGCGAGTGCAATCGTAGCCAAAAACATGATGACCGGACCCGTTATTGCTGCGTTCATGAATTAGAAATTTTCGGGTTTTAATAAGACATAGCACATGTAAGCAAACACGGCCATAGAGAGGAAGAATAATGCGGTCATTTTGGTGTGTTTTAGATTTTTTCAAAAAAGCCAATGGATCGGTACAGCAGGGCAAACAGCAGCAATGCCGCAATAAAAAGGACGATCGTCATCATGATGTTGTATGTTTTTTTGATTAACAGCCGGAACAGCTGGCTTGTTTGTAATACTCGGTTTCCAGTGATTTTGGGAAAAAGGCTTTCATATTGAAATGATGGAGCAGCATAAAGCCCGAAACCGAGTAAACGAATACATTCGATACGGCACATTTCATTTCGGAAGACCCGGTGTCCAGCAATTTTCCTGCTATCTCGAAGCAGCGTTTTGCCCTTGCCGTATGGCCACGGAGGAGGAGTGTTTCTGTAAGGGTGGCAAAGCGTCGCATTTGTTTGAAAATGCTCTGGTTCGACTTGTTTCTCATCACCTGTCTTTTTAGTTACCCATAGTAAAGCAATCTGTGTTCCCTGCGTGCCGTACATTGCTGCAATCGTTTACAGGAGGATGTTTCGGCTTTTTGGTCTAAAAACGGGCATAAAAAAACCCTTTCATTTTGAAAGGGTGTTCCTGTCGTTTTGAAAGGGTCAGCTTATTTTGTAGTCGTCCAGCTTCCGGTATAAAGTGGTCAGCGCAATATTCAGCAGTCTTGCGGCTTCCGTCTTATTGCCATTGGTATAGTTCAGCACTTTGAGGATATGGATTTTTTCCGCGCTGGCCAGGTCGAATGCCGATAAGGGGCCTTTTTTTGTTGCCGGGCTGCCGGCCAGGGCCAGTTGCTGCATTTCCAGTGGCAGATCTGTCAATGTTATCCTGCTGTGTTCGGACAGGAGTACACTGCGTTCAATCACATTTTTCAGTTCCCGGATATTACCGTTCCAGCTGTGTTGCTGCAGTGCTGCTACACATTCCGCAGCAATGCCTTCGATTTTTTTGTTTGTTTTTGATGCAAATAGCTGTACAAAATGCAGGGCCAGCAATTCGATATCCGGTATGCGCTCACGCAAAGCCGGCAAGGCCACCTGGAAGGTAGAAATCCGGTAAAACAAGTCCTGCCTGAAATGCCCGGCTTCGATTTCGTGTTGCAGATCGCGGTTTGTGGCGGCAATCACACGCACATTTACTTTGGTCGGCTTTGTCTCCCCAACCTTGATGAATTCGCCTGTCTCCAGCACCCGCAATAACTTCGCCTGTAAGTCCGGGGCCATTTCGCCGATCTCATCCAGGAAAATGGTGCCGTTATTGGCTTCTTCAAACAATCCTTTCTGGTCTTTTACCGCGCCGGTAAAAGCCCCGGCTTTATGGCCAAACATTTCACTTTCCAGCAGGTCTTTTCCAAAAGCGGAACAGTTGATGGCCACCATGTTGTTTTTACTCCTGTTGCTTTCCTGGTGTATGGCCTGGGCAAAGACTTCCTTGCCGGTGCCTGTTTCGCCGCTCAGTAATACCGTGGTATCGGTAGGGGCTACCTTTTTCGCCAGTTCAATGGCCCGCAATAAAGCTTTGGATTTCCCCAGTATAGTGTCGAAAGAATACTTTTTTCCTACCCGGTGCTCCAGGTGGGCAATTCTTTTCGTCAGCTCCGCTTTTTCTACCGCCCGCAGCAGCAGTGGGATGATTTTATTGTTATCATCGCCTTTGGTAATGTAATCGAAAGCCCCGTTTTTGATCGCCTGCACCCCATCGGGTATATTGCCATAAGCGGTCAGTAATATGATTTCGATAGCCGGGTATTTTCCTTTAATGGTGGTGGTCAGCTCAATACCGTTGCCATCGGGTAGTTTATTGTCGCAGATCACCACATCCACATCCGATTTTTCGAGTTTCTTCAGCGCGGTGGCACAGTCTTTTGCTTCGAGCACAGTAAAGCCTTCCAGGCTGATGATCCTGGCCAGCAGGCTTCTCAGCTTTTCTTCATCGTCAATAATGAGTATCGTTTTCAACACGTGTGGAATTGAGTCCACAAAAGTACAGTGCCGGAGCCTGTGGATCATAAAAATTTAATAGACCGGTCTTAAGGGAAGGCGTTTGCCCTTGCTGCCTGCTTGCGGTAAATACAGGCAAGTAATTGTACATTTGCCTCTTTTTAGCGGTTACCAGAACGGCCCCTACGGTCCCATACAGATGACAAATTGTAACAATTGCAACACAGAAATTGCGCAGCATTATTGCCCGAATTGCGGGCAGGCGGCAAAGATCAAAAGGATTGACGGGCATTACATCATTCATGAGATTGAACATGTGCTGCATTTCGAAAGAGGCATTTTGTATACCATCAGGGAATTGATCACCCGGCCGGGGCAAAACATCCGGAACTACCTTACAGCAAACCGGAGCCGCCTGGTAAAACCGATTATTTTCATCATTGTTACTTCCCTGATCTATTCCCTGATCAACCACTTTTTTCACATTGAAGAGGCGTATGCAGGGTTGGGTGAGGCAA
>DATJDO010000175.1:0-8628 GCA_035497375.1 Chitinophagaceae bacterium
AATGCCGCCTGCTGCAGTTTCCTGTATGCCCTGACGACAGGTGCACAGTTTATCGAGACCGGTAAGTACAAAAAAGTAATTGTGATCGGGGGGGATAAAATGTCCTCTATCATGAACTATGAAGACCGCGCTACCTGCATCATCTTCGGCGACGGCGCAGGCGCCGTGTTGCTGGAGCCCAATGAGGAAGGAAACGGTGTGATGGATTCTATACTGAGAAGTGACGGTGCCGGCCGCGCTTACCTGCACCAGAAAGCAGGAGGTTCGGTAAAACCCGCTACTGTGGAAACGGTGATGAATAAAGAACATTTCGTATACCAGGAAGGCCAGACTGTGTTCAAGTTTGCAGTAAAAAATATGGCGGACGTGTCTGCCGAAATCATGGAGCGCAATAACCTGGCTTCTGAAGATATTGCCTGGCTGGTGCCGCACCAGGCCAACCTGCGCATCATTTCCGCTACAGGCGAACGCATGGGCGTTCCTGAAGAGAAGGTGATGATCAACATACAGAAATACGGCAACACCACAAACGGTACCTTACCGCTTTGCCTGTGGGAATGGGAAAGCCAGCTGAAGAAAGGCGACAACCTCATCCTGGCTGCTTTTGGTGGCGGCTTTACCTGGGGTGCAACCTACCTGCGTTGGGCCTACGACGGGAAGTAAGCAGCATATTTTTTTATGAAGCCGCGGTATATCGAACGATAGACCGCGGCTTTTTTGATGGAATTAAATATGTTCACAAAGGGAAATACCCCTTTCACAAATAGATAGGTGATAAAAGAAAATTCGTAGTATTTTTCGCGACCAATCAGGTGATGAAAACGATTGGTTGAAATTACCCCACCCCTATGAAACGAATAGTATACGCTGCAGTAGCAATAGCTTGCTCTCTTTCCTTTACCCATTGTGCCACCATTTGCGGCGGTTCAAAATATTATGCCCACGTGGTTGTGAATGATAAGCCGAATGCTAAAATCATGTACGAAGGGTATTTGGAAGGCACCGGTAAAGCGGTAATCAGTGTAAAAAGAGCGGATGCAAAACGGTTCGCCTTTACCGTACAGCAGGAGGGCTGCAGTGAACAGCGCTATCAATTCAAATCGAGGACTTTCCGTGGCTGGGCATTGGGGGGGACAATCATTACGTGGAGCTATTTTGGAATCCCTGTAGGTGTTGTTGTCGACCTGGCAACGGGTGCATTATGGAAACCAAATGTCTATGAAAGAGGGATCAAAAAGCTTGACTTTAAAAATTTCAAGTATACGGTTGACTATACAGCATCCTGCACAGCACCGGCGAAAACAAATACCCATGAATCGGCAAAAGATGCAAAAGAACAAGCAGCAGATATACTTTACCTGAAAAATGGCACAATCGTAAGAGGTATGATCATTGAAAACACTCCGAACAAACAAGTGCAGATACGGGTTGAAGGTGGGGATATAGTCCTATACCCATCTGATGAAATCGGCAGGGTTGAGAAGGAAAGTATAGCGGAGTAAGTAGATGCTTATTCATACGAAAGGGTCGCACAGTAATGTTGTGACCCTTTTTATTCGTTACAACCTTTACCTCCTGACCTCAGCTTCCCCTCCTGTGAGGAGGATAAGGGCGCGTGATGATACGGTATGTTCATCCCTGGTATTTGTGAGTAAGCTTTAACCTCCGCCTGCGCTCATACCAACAAAGTCGAAAACGAAAAGAAATAGAAACAGCTCCGGTGAACGTTTTAGCTGCGACGCTTTCGCTCAAAAAAATAATTTTGGAAAACTGAAATGTATCATGATACATTTGCAACAGAAACAAATATTGTATTACTTCTTAAATACAATGACAATGACTCAGCGATTCTACATATCATCCCTTTCCGGCGCTGCCTAACTGTGGCAGGTTCGCTTGCTTTCTTTTTGATAGAACAAAAGGTACACATTCTGTAATCGAAGCAAACGATTGCCTGCCTTCTATTCACGATACTTTCTTTTGTGATGATGGTGCTTTCCTGTAAAGCACCTTGAATATCTGCGCTCCGGCCTTTTGCGGGATATATCCTTTACGCAAGGACGAAACGAACACAAACTATTATTGATGACCAAAACAAAATGTTATGGGCGCAATTATTGGGTCGTTTACGGAATGCTATCGCATGATCAAAACAGCAAGACAAAAGAAACGACTCGTCAAAAATGATTTTGACAAACAATTAATCCGGCTGCATAAGTCGCGGAAAAGCTTACTGGAAATAAAACAGAAACTACCAATGGTGCCTGTAGAGCATCCTTATCAGAAAGGGTGGAAGCGCACCTTTGAATTGAGGAAGGATGTTGCCGAAAGTAAACATGCGGATTTCTATTTATCCCTTTTAGATAAGATCAACACTGTCCAATACTCAAGGATAAAATATTTCCAGTTGAAACGCAGGAAACATCGGAAAAAAGTATGGATTGAAATGCCGCAAACACTGCAAGAGTTTGATCTGTGGAAATGGGAGCGCAATATCCCAGGTTTTTCTGAACAGGAAAA
The DNA here is from genome assembly GCA_035497375.1 of Chitinophagaceae bacterium. GTDB lineage: Bacteria > Bacteroidota > Bacteroidia > Chitinophagales > Chitinophagaceae > Rurimicrobium. Next base: position 2,521 of record DATJDO010000175.1, read on the forward strand.
AGCATTTTTTTATCCGAAAGAATACTGGTGTACTACGCTAAAGCAAGTCATTGTTAAGTACGCCTTTACCGAACCCTGGCGCTTCATACTGAAAATAAAACCGAACATGATCACACATCAGAAGATGATTGATGAAACATTGGACCAGGAAATAGCATTTCTTGACCAGCATATAGCTAATCACTTTTTGCAGCATAAAATAATCAAGTTGGTGAATGGCCATAGTTACAAATGGCGTAAGAAACCGGGTATGAATACGAAGCACAAAACAAATTACTTAAACGAACTGTTACAAGAATAGCAGTAAAACAAAAGAACTTAATGGGAAATTTAAATTTAAGAGATCTCGATAAACTCGGATACGGCAATAGTAAAGTAAGAAGTCTGGCTGTTACGATAATCTCGAAACATTACAAACACAGTAGCAATGAGCATGTTAGTGCATTACTGCAGGATGTACGGAGTAATCCCAAACAATTTGAAAAGCACGAACACCTGGGTAAAATCGCAGATTGCTTCCTGGATCAAAAAGGAACACAAACGTTCATGGCTTTTGAATTGCTGGAGACCCCTGCACCGCTAAAAATGTACGGAGCAAAGCATATTGAACGATCAGCAATTAGGCAAATGGAAGATGCCATGCGCCTCCCGGTAGCGGTACAGGGAGCTTTGATGCCGGATGCACATACCGGTTTTGGCTTACCGATTGGTGGTGTCCTGGCTACAAAAAATGCGGTTATTCCTTATGCCATTGGGGTAGATATTGGTTGTCGCATGTCACTTTCTGTTTTAGATGAAGGCGATCACTTTCTAAAAAGTCATGCTTTTCGAATGAAAACAGCATTGCGTGAGTTTACGCATTTTGGTATGGAAGGACATCTTGGATTTGTACAAGAGCATCCGGTACTGGACAGTCCGTATTTTCAGGCAACGGAGTTTCTGAAAAGGTTACAGCACAAAGCTGCCCGACAAATAGGAAGTTCTGGTGGAGGCAATCACTTTGTAGAATTCGGCATTATAGAATTGAATGAAAACAATGCGTTGAGGCTGCCGGCAAAAAGATACATGGCTTTGTTATCACATTCCGGTAGCAGAGGCTTGGGCGCCAACATTGCGCAACATTATACCCGTATCGCCAGCAATACGTGCAAGCTACCGAAAGCAGCGCAACAGTTGGCATGGCTGGATATGAACAGTGAAGCCGGGCAAGAATATTGGTTGAGTATGAATCTTGCCGGAGACTATGCAAAAGCTTGTCATGAACAGATACACGCGAATGTTCTGAATGCTGTGGGCCTGAAAGTTATTGCCAGGGTTGAAAACCACCACAACTTTGCGTGGAAAGATATCCTGGAAGATGGCAGCGAAGTGATTGTTCATCGCAAAGGCGCTACCCCGGCACATGGTGGTGAACTGGGTATTATTCCCGGAAGTATGACAAGCCCCGCATACCTCGTATCAGGTAAAGGCGTTTCGGATGCACTCTTCTCTTCTTCGCACGGTGCCGGCCGTGCTATGAGTCGCCAAAGAGCTAAGGAGAATATGACGGCTTCCACATTAAAGAAGATGCTCTCAGCGGCTCAGGTCACGCTCATTGGTGGTAGTGTGGAGGAAAATCCGCTGGCTTACAAAAATATTGAGGAGGTGATCGAAAGTCAGAAAGAATTGGTAACGGTACAAGGTCGTTTTTGGCCAAAAATTGTACGCATGAATAAAGACTAATGATTTTAAAAATGAAAAAAATAGTTGTACAAATCAGCGCAGGGCAAGGACCGGCAGAGTGTTGCCTGGTGGTGAGCAAAGTGCTTGCCTTGTTGCAGGAGGACATCATAAGCAAAGGCTTAGACTCAGAGATGATCGAATGTGTACATGGAGCAAAAAGCGGCACTTTCCGTTCCGTAATACTAATGGTTTGTGGATCGGGATGTGCTTCCATTGCAGCACAATGGAAGGGTAATGCGCAATGGATATCACCAAGCCCATACCGACCCTCGCACAAACGCAAAAACTGGTTTGTGACCATCAGTACAGCAGATGCCCTGGTTCAGAGTGACTGGAATGAAGAAGATGTCCGGTTTGAAACGTGCCGGTCTTCAGGTCCGGGCGGGCAAAATGTAAATAAGGTGGAAACAGCAGTACGGGGAACACATATTCCCAGTGGCGTCCAGGTGCTTGCAATGGATAGCCGTTCTCAGCTACAAAATAAAAAACACTGCCTGGAACGTTTGCAGGCAAAAGTGTTGTTGGCCCGATCAAGCAAAGAACAGGAACAACAACAATGGCTTTGGCAGGAGCACGCAAAAGTACAAAGAGGTAATGCAGCTAGAGTTTATAGACAGCGGCTGTAAAGAACATAAAAAAGCCGCAACAAAACGTGTTGCGGCTTTTGCTACCTATTCTTCCTCTTTTTTATCCACCCTGCGGGTACCACTGTACAGCTCGTATTCGAACAAGCGGCAATCGATTGTACTGGTAAAGAATTCGATACGGCGTTTGGGTTTCAGGCCGATCTTTTTAGCCAGGTCCAGGTTGCCGGTAAAAACGTAGCCGAAATAACCACCACACTTTTGTTTCATATAGGTGCCGATCCGGCCATAGGTAATTTCCAGTTCGGCCACATCGCCGAGTCGCTCTCCATATTCGGGATTGATAAAAAACACACCGGGTTTGCCTTCAGGAACCGGGGTCAGCGCAAAATCACATTCTTTAAATTCGATCAGGTAGCCCACTCCGGCCGCTTTCGCATTTTGCTGGGCGTTGGCAATAGCCTGGTTGCTGTAGTCGCTGGCAATGATCTTTGCTTCGTGCGGCAATTGTTTGATTTGTTTGCGCAGGAGGTCCATTTCTTTTTGGTAAACCCTGGGCTCATATCCGTTCAGGTGCATAAAAGCGTAATTGCTGCGGAAGATACCCGGGCGGGTATTGGTGGCATACAGGGCGGCTTCAATGGCCAGTGTACCTGAGCCACACATCGGGTTAATGAAAGGAGAAGCACCATCCCAGCGCGAAGCCATAATGGTGGCAGCTGCAAGCGCTTCGAGCATGGGCGCACGGCCCGGTATCTTGCGGTATCCGTGTCGTGCCAGCGATTCGCCTGACGTATCGATAAAGACTTCTGCCTCATCGTTTTTCCAGAATAAGTGAATCACCGCACCATTCAGGTCTGCACCGGTTTCCGGGCGCTTGCCGGTACACTCGCGCATACGGTCCACAACGGCATCTTTAACGCGCAGGTTCGCAAACATGCTGTTGTTGATACTGTCGTTTTGCACATTGCTTGTAACAGAAAAGTAACCGTCGTCGGGTATAATGTCTTCCCAGGGGCAATCGCTAAGTTCCTGGTACACGTCGTCTGCGGTACGGGCTTCAAAACTGAGCAGGCTGTATAATACCTGGCTGGCGCAACGCAGGTTCAGATTCAGGCGGATACAATCATTCAGAGTACCTTCCAGCTTGACGCCGGTAACGAACGTTTCGGTAAGCTCAAAACCTAATGATTTGACTTCCTGTTCCAGGTAAGGGGCCAGCCTGTTATGACAAGTAATGGTAATGGGGGCAAGAGTGGTAAATAACGACATCCGGCAAAGGTAGAACTGATTTGTTTATGATTAAAACGATCCTCCTGCACCACCACCACCGGATGCACCACCTCCAAAGTCCGGTCCGCTGTTTTTTTCTGCTGCTGCACCGGGATGAGCAAAAGTCTGTGCCAGCACTATCGCTTCGGCATTGGTTTTCAGGAAGTGTTCCTCATCTGTTGCTTCATCAAACGTAATGCCATGTTTCGGTGTCTTCAGGTAGCGAATGGCGGCATAGGCTACAAGTATCATAATGGAGCCGGCGCCAGTCAACGTAAGCTCGGTGTGCCCCAGGCTGAAATAATACTTAAACGTAAGGACCGCTATGCCGATCAGGAGCAGACCCGCCCAAAGCAATAGTTTGTCTTTTCGTTTCAGACCGAAAAAAACATACAATAAAGGGATAAACGCAGTAAAAGCATAAAAGAAAAAGGCCAGTGGGATATCCTGCCCTGGCTTTAAGACCATACCAAAAAACGCTGCTCCCGATTCCCGTATGACATAATAATTTCCTGCGCCGTAAAACACAAGCAGCGCCACCGTTTCAAAAACACTGATGCATTCTTTCCAGAAGAAAAAACGTTGCTGATTTTTCAGCTTACGGGCATATACATACACAGGAACGGACAGGATCATCAGTGCAAAAGGCATGATCAGTTTGGCTACAGGGCCTGTTTTCTTGATGAGCAGGAAGAAGATAGCATAGCAAAAAAGGGAGAGCACTAAAGCCACCAGCCTGTCTGCGTAACGGATCACAGCTGCCAGCAGTACAGGGCTCATCAACACGCAAAAAAGCAACGTGCTATTGGTTGTGCTAAAGTTGTAGTCAAACAGGCCGGAGATGCCGATCGCTACCGCAGAGAGGGCAATATAGAGTAGTGCTTCATCATTCCCGGAATGGTGGATGCGGGTATGCCTGATCAGAAATTCCAGTATGCCGAAAGTAGCACAGGCAAAAAAGAAAGCAGTGAAGGTAACAAAGCCTTCACCCTCAAAAGCGTCCATGAACAAGAGTGCATAAAAGCCAAGCGTAGCGCTTACCGCAATGCAAGTAAACAGGAACAGGCCGATCTTGACAAACAAATTCGGGCTGTAGAAGTTGTACGGATATTTAGTTACGGTTGCATCATACTGCTCTTCGTTGAGTAAACCGGCATCATACCACTGCTTTACTTTTTTCACCAGGCCTGCATGACGCAACCATGTCTTGTTGTACGCGATCATTTCTTAAGGCCCAGAATTTTTTTATAGTTGATAAAGAAAAGAATGATGCCGATGCAGGAAGCCATCAGGTAAAACATGCTCAGCACAATAACCGCTTCTCCGGCACCCTCCAGCAACAGGGAAAATACAGCATAGGTCAGGCCGGTATACGTGTACACAACAGCCAGTAGTAGGAACCAGAACGATTGCTGTGCAATAGCATAACGCACAAAGTAAAAGCACAGTCCGATGAGCAGCAGGATGCTCAGGACTTTCATCGGTTGGTTGAACAGCAGGGTAAGGCAGGAGGCGAACAGGATGTTGATACCAAAATTATGGTACGTAAAACCGAAGTGCGTTTTCACCTGTTTCACCTCGCTGATCTTCGACCATCCGATCAGCGCAGCACCAAAGACCAAAGCGGTCAATACAATATGTGTAGCAGAAAGGTTGTAGCCGCTCAACAATTGCATGGGTGCAATGCTCAGGCCTATGGTACCGGCAATGCCGACAATGGCCAGTGACAATAAGCCTTTATGGTCGAAAAGGTAGGCGCAATACAAAAAGGCTGCTGCGGGTACCAGAGTGGCCAGGCCATAGCGCTGGCCGAACAGGCCATACTGGAACTGGATGTAACCGATGAAGATACCGAGCAAAAGGCAGGCCAGCAGGGCAATGTAATCGAAAAAGGGAGACCCATGCTTTACAGCAGCATTACTGTACGGCAGCTTGTTTTTGAATATATACCAGAAGCATCCGCCGCACAGTAGCCCGATAATAGCCAGCACGGCCTGATGGCCGATGGTATCGATATTCAGGTAGATCAGCATCCCCAGGCCAGTTGTCAGCAGTACAATGCCGAGATACAGGATGGTTCTCAGCTCCCAATGGACGGAAAACAGTTTGCCCGACTCATAAGTCTTTATTTTTTCATAATCAGCGGAGCCGATCAGTCCATCGTCAAGCATTTGTTTGGCTGTGTCCATAGTCTACTTTAAGGGGGGAGTAAAATCTGTTCCTGCTATTCTTCTTTACAGTTTTCTTTGGATAAACTAAAACTGTGTTCGACAGACAAAGCGCTGCGATCGGAGAAGCGCGTTCCTTCATTGGTGACCACCAGGGCTCCATACGCCTCTACAGCCTTGCTGTCGCTGAGGATGAAGGCGATCTCCCGATTAGACTGTACACCTTCCGACAGAAAATGATAGTCTGCAAATAAGGTGTACAGTCTAATCGGGAGATCGCCTTCATCCTCAGCGACAGCAAGGCTGTAGAGGCGTATGGAGCCCTGGTGGTCACCAATGAAGGAACGCGCTTCTCCGATCGC
>DATJDO010000176.1:0-4819 GCA_035497375.1 Chitinophagaceae bacterium
CGGGGAAGAAAGCCAGGCACTGAATGTCAGCCTGGACGACAGGAATATCAAGCGCCTGATGGGGGCCCGTGAGCGCATGCCCATTGAGAATACGGATGAGTGGTGGACGCGTATTACAGTACGCCAGAAAGAATTTGACGAAAACGGTTTTGTATCCAAAGGCTTGCAATTCAATATCTCTACCAGTGGAGCCCGCGAAGAAGAGCGTACGCTGCTGACGGCAAAAGAAATCATTGACGAACTGCTGCGGGATATCTCTACGGATAACCGATGGTCGCCGGAACTGGCCAAAACAATCTTTGAATTGTTGATTCCCAACGACTTTAAGGAGCAACTAAAAAAGCAGAATAATATCAACTGGATCGTCGATCCGCATACCGCATCCTATCCCTGGGAGTTGTTACAGGATGAGGCGGTGAATGCTCATCCGCTGGCGGTAAACTCCGGCATGATCCGGCAGTTGAGCACGCAGGATTACCGGGTCAATATCAACCAGGTCACAGAGCAAACGGCTTTTGTACTTGCAGACCCTGATCTGCAAGGTTTCCTGTTTCAGCTGCCTGCCGCTAAACTTGAAGGAGAGCTGGTCGGCAGCGTGTTGTCTGCAGCAGGCTTCCTGGTCAACAGTGTCAGTGGCACACCCGGACAGATCATTAAAGAATTATTCAGCAAATCATATAAGATCATGCACCTGGCCGGACACGGTGTATTCTATGATGACCCGTCTAAAAGTTCGGGCATGTTGATCGGGAACGATATTTACCTGAGCACGAAAGAGATTTGCCAGATGAGTACCGTGCCCGAACTGGTTTTTGTCAATTGCTGTTATCTGGGAAAAATGGACGGAGCACTGGAGGCTTATACTACCGGGCGTTACCGGCTGGCGGCTAATATCGGTACACAGCTCATTCGCAATGGGGTGAAGGCTGTTATTGTGGCCGGATGGGCAGTAGACGACCAGGCTGCCCATGATTTTACGGAGGTATTTTATACCGAATTGTTGGGAGGGTGCAATTTTGGAGAAGCGGTGCAGGCCGCGCGTAAGCACATTTACGACAAGTACAGCGGCCGTAACAATACCTGGGGGGCTTACCAGTGCTACGGCGATCCGTTTTATAAACTGGTGCCGGAACGGAAATACGGAAATAGTAAGAAATACAATTTTATTATCGCCCGCGAAGCCGAGATCGAACTGGGCAACCTGGCTAACAGGCTGGAACTTTCCGGTGTCGGCGATGAGGTGCATAAAGCAACCTTACAAGCCATTTCCGAAGCAGTAGACCAGGCGCGGATCCGTAACGGCCGCATTACCGAGCTGGAAGCCATGATCTATGCCGGCCTGCGTGATTTTGATAACAGCGTCGCAAAATATGCCGGTCTGATCAATGAAGAAAATGCGGTGTTTTCGTTCGCTGCGCTGGAACAATATTGTAGTGTACGTATCCGGCAGGCAGTACAGGCATTCCGTGCGGATCAGGGGAAACGTTCAGATAGCCTGGATACAGCACATAGGGTGATCAAAGACCTGGAAGTATTGTGCAGCTATAGTCCTACCGCAGAACGCCTGAATATGAGCGGAGGAACATACAGGCGCCTGGCCTCACTACTTGACAAAGCTGAAGAAAAAATGCAGGCTTATGAGCAGGCAGCGGCCTATTACAGGCAGGCTTACGAACGTCCGAACAACCCACATAAAGTACATACTTTGTGCAGCTGGCTGAATATGGAGAATGTATTGGTCCTTGCCGGCCAACGCAAGTGGGGCGAACAAACCCCGGCCTATAAACTGTGGACGCTGGCGAAGGTTGAAAAAGAACTGAACGCACAACTGGAGCAACTGCTGCTGCAGTCCGGTGCAGAAAATTATTGGAGCATGATCGCTGCTGTTAACCTGAAGTCCAGTCTCTACCTGATGGGGAAAGGCAATTCTTCCATAGAGGATATACGGCAGGCTTACACACAGGTATGGAGTAACGCCGGTGCTAAAGGAAAGAAAATGATGGAAATTGAACTCTGTGAACTGATGATCGATGCTTTGCAAGGCTTACCTGCGGTAAGGGCAAAAAAAGTAGCGGCTGAATTGATCTGGTTGCGTACAGAGCTCGTAAAGTTGGTCGATGAAACAAAATAGACTGATATGAAACAGAAACTGCAATGCTTCGTAGTAATGGGCTTCGGGACCAAAACCGATTTCGCAACCGGCCGCAAACTGGACCTGGACTATAGCTATAATGCGCTCATCAAGCCTGTGGTAGAACAAAAGGGAATGAGCTGCATCCGCGCCGATGAGATCAAACATTCCGGTACGATCGATGTGCCTATGTATCAGCAATTGTTGAATGCCGATGTGGTGATCGCGGATTTGTCTACATCCAATGCCAATGCATTTTACGAGCTGGGTGTGCGGCATGCCTTGCGCCCGCATACAACAATCGTAATAGCAGAGCAGCAGCTGGCTTACCCCTTTGATCTGAACCATATCCTGATTTCTAAGTACAATCACCTGGGGCTAAACATCGATTACTATGAAGTGCTGCGTTTCCAGAAATACCTGGGGGAGACACTGGATGCCGTCATTGCCAAAGTCAATATAGACAGCCCGGTCTATACCTTTCTTGATAATCTTACCCCACCGGTGCTGAAGCATGACATGGTCACTACAGTCATTGCAGGTCCGGCTGCAATGACGGCAGGTGCAGCGGAAGAAGAAAAACAAACGCTTTCCTTACTGGTCAGGCAGGGAGAAGAAGCGTTGGCCGCTAAGGATTTTATGCTGGCCAAGAAGTATTTTGCACTGGCCGTACAGATTGCTACCTATGCACCTGATGATCAGTCTGTGTCCAGCGATGCTTACCTGGTGCAGCGCTTGTCCTACGCAACTTATAAGGCGGCGCAACCGGACCTTGTCACAGCGCTGAAAGAAGCGATTGATCTTTTGCTGCAGATCGATCTGAAACATACCAACGATCCGGAAACAGTTGTGCTGGGCGGAAAGATAGAAAAACGCCTATACTATAGCGGACAGGGAGAAATTCACCTGCAATATGCGATACTCAATTACCAGCGCTGCTACTATCTGCTGAACAACCGCTATCATGGCATCAATCTTTCTTTCCTGCTGAATGCCCGTGTGGCCTCAGGCCTGTACAGCTCGCAGGAAGATAAAATAGCCGATATGGTCTGGGCCAACCGTATCCGCAGAGAGGTGCTGCGTATGTGTGCCCGTGATCAGGAAACGATTGTCAGCCGGAAATATAAGGAGGATGAGGAAGATGAATTTACGCGCAGGCAGAAAGAACTGGATCGTAAAGAAATGAGCTGGATCCTGGTCAATCAGGCAGAAGCTCATTTTGGCCTGGGAGAAATGCAGGCTTACCAGGAAACGCTGGCACAACTGGACGCACACCAGGCAGACCAGTTTATGCTGGATGTCTTTCAGGAACAGATGGCAAAGTTAAAACCGATCATGCAGGAGTACGGTCACTTGCTGTACCCGGCCTGGACCGGGGAAGCCTACAGGGTTTCTGAAACCTTATAGGTTTGTTTCTTTTTGTGTTCGGCGATAACGTTTTGATACAGGGTTTCGTATACCGGTACAATCTTGTCCCGTTCGAAATTGCGGGTGTGTTCCAGCGCATTCTTTTTAAAACGCGCCAGTACTTCATCATTTTCAAGAATCCTGATCGCGCCGTCGGCCATGCTGACAATATCACCAACATCGCTGAGGTAGCCTGTTTTGCCAGGAACATTGATTTCCGGTAATCCCCCGGTGTTCGTAGAAATTACCGGTACACCGCAGGCCATAGCTTCCAGTGCGGCCAGTCCGAAGCTTTCATATTCTGAAGGCAGGATAAACAAATCGGTAATGCTCAGTATTTCATCTACCTGCTCCTGTTTGCCCAGGAAACGGATGTCATGGCAGACACCGAGATGCCGGCACAGTTCTTCTGCATTGGGACGTTCCGGTCCGTCGCCGATCATCAGCAGTTTAGAGGGGATGACCTTGCTGACTTTTTCGAATACGCGGATTACATCTTCTACACGCTTTACTTTCCTGAAGTTCGATACGTGGGCAAGAATGCGTTCCCCGCCCGGCGCCAGCATCTTTTTGAAATGTTCCTTGTCAGAATGCTGGAAACGTTGGGTATCTACAAAGTTGGTAATGACATGGATGTCTTTTTCAACGTCGAAATGCTTGTAAGTTTCCTGTTTCAGGTTTTCCGATACTGCGGTAATGGCTGAAGATTCATTCATCGAAAAGGTAACCACCGGCATATACTTCGGATCGCGACCCACCAGGGTAATGTCGGTGCCATGCAGGGTGGTAATGAAAGGTATATCCTTTCCTTGCTTTTTCAGGATCTGCATCGCGAAATAGGCTGCAGAGGCATGCGGTATCGCATAGTGTACATGCAGGATGTCCAGGTTGTTGTTGGTGATGACGTCTACCATTGTCCCCGTAAGTACAGTCTCGTAAGGAGCAAAATCAAACAAAGGGTAGGCGGGTACACTGACTTCGTGGTAATAGACGTTAGGGTGGAAATGCAGGCGTACCGGTTGTTGGTAAGTGATAAAATGGACCTCATGTCCTTTTTCAGAAAGTGCCATGCCCAGCTCTGTTGCCAGTACTCCACTTCCCCCGAATGTCGGGTAACAAACGATGCCGATTTTCATACGCGCAAAAGTAGGAGCAGAAATTCTTTTTTATCGTTTTATTTAAATATTCTGCAATAGCTTTGTTCTATTATTAAATTTTTGTGAAGCGTTTTCTCGTCAGCATATTAGCCTTTGTGTATTTCTTTGCCGCCAGCGGTCTGCT
>DATJDO010000177.1:0-1667 GCA_035497375.1 Chitinophagaceae bacterium
CCTTATTGTTCACTATTATTTTGCCTTTTACCATTACCTGTGCTATAGGCTCTTACCTTTTTTACGCCCAGCACAATTTTCCAGGTGTGCTCTTCAACAGTAATGAAGACTGGACCTACGAGCGGGCCGCGCTGGAATCCAGCAGCTATATGCGTACCAATAAACTGATGGCATGGTTTTCCGGCAACATCGGTTACCACCACATTCACCACCTGAACGCCCGCATTCCTTTTTACCGCTTACCGGAAGCCTATCATGCGATCACAGAGTTGCAGACTGCCAAGCAAACTTCCCTGAAAATATCGGACATGGTCAAGTGTTTCCGGTTGAAGATCTGGGATCCTGAAGTGCAGCGTATGATCAGCCTGAAAGAGTACAAGATGTCCTTAACATAGTTTTGTTGCCGAATTGAGTAATTTTCCGGCAAAACTTATAAGATGAGACGACTGCATACATTTTTCTACGCATCATTGGTTGCCGGGGTCACTATCCTGCAAGGCTGCAGCAAGGATAGCGGCGGACTGAATATTTTCTCTATCGAAGACGACAAGCAACTGGGCTTGCAGACAAAAGCACAGATTGAAGCCGACCCGGCGCAGTTCCCGATATTGGATCCGGCCTCTTATGCTTCCGCCTATACCTACATCAACGCCCTGCGCGACGATATCCTGGCCGGTGGCAAGGTGGCCCACAAAAGCGACTTCGCCTGGGAAGTCAAGATCATTAAGAACGATGAGATACAAAATGCATTCTGTACACCGGGGGGCTACATCTATGTATATACAGGCCTGATCAAATACCTGGACAACAAATCTTCGCTGGCTGGTGTGATGGGTCACGAAATGGCGCATGCGGACAGGAGGCACTCTACCACCCAAATGACCAAAACCTATGGCGTGCAGACCCTGCTCGATGTACTGGTCGGTAAAAATCAAAACCTGCTGACGCAGATCGGTTCTGAACTGGTGGCACTGAAGTTCAGCCGCAGTGACGAAAGTGAAGCCGATGAATACTCTGTCAAATACCTGTGCCCTACAAAATATGAAGCCAGCGGCGCTGCAGATTTCTTCCAGAAGATCATCAATATGGGCAGTTCCAATCCCCCCGAGTTCCTGAGCACGCACCCCAACCCGGATAACCGGGTGCAGAATATTCATAAACATGCAGATGACGGTGGTTGTACGACTACGATCAGCAGTGAAGAAAATGACGCAGGCTATGCCGCATTTAAAGCGTCGTTATAAAAGACACATCCCTTATTGAAAATGCCGGTTCTTCTGAACCGGTATTTTTTTTGCTGTAAGTTTTGAACCCTTATAGGTCCCCTTTTACAGAAGCATTATCCATTGCTCCTTATTATGGGGACAATTAAGCTCATGAAGCATTAAACATTACTCATTAGCCATTATTCATTCTTCATTATTAGTTGAATCCTGAAGGGGAATCAGTGGCGCAAGGCTTTTCGTATCGCCGTGCTGATCTGCCAGGCCAGTACCAGGGCGCTCAGCCCGGCGGCAGCCCAGACAAACAGCCCGGGTACAGGGGAAATGTGTAATTGAATAGCAGATAGCTTCTGTGCCGCGACGAATTGCAGTACGGATGCCATCAGTAAGGCCACCAACAAAGCACTCAGCATAATCGGAATGTACTTTCTGACCAGGTAGCTG
>DATJDO010000178.1:0-2958 GCA_035497375.1 Chitinophagaceae bacterium
AAGCAGGTAACCACGTCCCAGCAGCCTGGTATGGCGGTACGGGTAAATTCGTCGTTACCAACAGCATCATCCGCAACTTCAACGAAGATGTTTTCTACATTGAAGGTGGTGACGTCATGATCACCAATAACTATTTCTATACAACGGGTGTTGCCGGTGGCGATGCGATCAATATCAAATCCGGTGTATGGGCCGATGTAGCATACAACGTAGTGTACAGCCCCAATACCAATGCACTGAAACTGTCCAACTCTGGCGACAAACCCCGCCAGGCCTATATCATCGCCTACAACAATACTATTGTCAACTGCGGCTGGAGAAGACCAACGACCAAAGGCGGTTCTATCTGGCTGGAAAAATCTGTGCGCGCCGACCTGTACAACAACCTATTGCTGAACAACCGCTACGGGGTAAAACGTGATAAGGGCAACCCCGAAGACAGCCGCTCTGTGATCCAGAAAACATACTATTATGGCTTTGGACAAACCACAGTAGACCAATTCCAGCCTTCCAGCGAAATCATTGCCGGAACAAGTGATGTGATTGCTGCAACAGCTGGCGCCAATGATCCTAAACTGGCGAACTACCCCCTGGGTACAGATGTCAATAACGGCGACTTCAACAGCAGCTGGGATTTTCACCTGCAAGCAGGTTCCCCTGCCCTCACCGGTGGCAATACCTCCTTTACCCCGCATTTCAAATCTGGTCTGACCCTGAACGGCAAATCATACAACTCCCCCAGCCCGGCTGCTTACTTCGGCGCCTTGGGTGCAAAATAATCTGACCCTTTCAATGGAGAAACGGTATAGTACCGTTTCTCCTTCTTTCCAACTTAGTGATGATGAATAAAATTCGCATAGGCTTCATAACCCTTTTACTGTTACAGGCAAGCTCTGGTTTCGGCCAGGCAAAGACAGAAGAAAAACGCTCCGGCTACCGGGGAGGATTCAATAAGCATGTTCAAACCAACGAAAAAGCCCTTCATTTCATCGTGATGGGCGACTGGGGCCGCAACGGGGAATATTACCAAAAAGACGTGGCACAACAAATGAACAAAACGGCTGCTACGCTGGGCACAGACTTTATTGTAGCGGTCGGGGATAATTTTTATCCCAGCGGTGTACAGAGCACTACCGATCCCAACTGGCAATATTCATTCGAACAGGTGTACCGGGATTACTTCCTGCATTGCAACTGGTATGTGGCACTCGGCAATCATGATTACAAAGGCAATATCCAGGCGCAGATTGATTATAGTCTTGTAAGCAGGCGCTGGCAAATGCCCGCTCCTTACTACAGCAGGAAAATAAAACTGAAAGATGGGGGAACATTGCTGCTTGTGGTCATGGATACCAATCCTTTTATAGAATCGTACTACGGCAAGGAAGATGAAATGGGCCGTAATGTGGCACTGCAGGATACGGCCAGGCAAAGGCAATGGCTGGAACAGACCCTCAGCGATACATCCTCCGACATCAAATGGAAGATCGTAGCAGGGCACCACCCTTTGTATAGTGGTGGCAAACGCCTGAAAAGCAAAGACACTGAAGACATGAAGCGCAAGTTTCAATCCCTGTTCCACCGTACAAAAGTTAACGCTTACCTCTGCGGGCATGAGCACGACCTGCAGGTGATCAAACCAGAAGGACAGTATACCACACAATTTCTGTCTGGCGCCGCCTGTGAAATCCGCCCTTCCGGCAGCACAGACGGTACTCTTTTCTTTGCCTCGAAACCGGGTTTTATGAGTTTCTCCGTGGAAACGGCAAAAATGCTGGTACAAGTAATCGGAACGAATGGAAAGATACTGTATACCCACACCCTTAACCAATAAAATAACCATACGACAGATAGAATATGCATCGTCAAACCATCCTTTTTTTCAGTATTGTACTGCTGGGTTGCAGCAGTGAATCTCCCGCACGGAGGAAAAACAGTACAGCATTACCCGCCCCACTGAAGCCCCTGATCATTTCAGAACCAGTGCAGTACGACACCGACGATCCCGCCATCTGGATCAACCCCTCCGACCCGGCAAAAAGCCTGGTGGTCGGTACCGACAAGGACAGCGACGGAGGTTTGTATGTTTTCAACCTGGAAGGAAAGATCGTCAATAAAGTAGGCGGCCTGAAACGGCCCAATAATGTAGACATTGCCTATGGTCTGAAATTGAATGGCCACAGCACCGATGTTGCGGTATTGACAGAACGCGAAAGCGGTCGTATACGCATCTACAGCATGCCTGATCTGAAACCACTGGATAACGGAGGTATAGAGGTGTTTGCCGGCGAACAGGAACACTGGCCTATGGGCATTGCCTTATATACCGCACCCGATTCAACGCTATATGCTATTGTCGGCCGCAAGTCAGGCCCTTCGGACACCTACCTCTGGCAATATAAATTATCGGATAAGGGTGATGGCACTGTAGCCGCAGCTGTAGTGCGGAAATTCGGCCAGTACAGTGGGAAAAAAGAGATCGAATCCATAGCGGTAGACAATGAACTGGGCTATGTTTATTACTCCGACGAAATGTTCGGCATACATAAATATTACGCACACCCCGACTCCGGCAAGCGGGAACTGGCCCTGTTCGGTCAAAAGGACTTTAAGGAAGATGTGGAGGGCATCTCCATTTACAAGCAAAGCAACGGTACCGGCTACATCCTGGTCTCCAACCAGCAGGCCAACACATTCAATGTTTATCCCAGGGAAGGAAGTCCGGCCAATCCCCACGAGCACCTGTTGATCCGGTCTATACCTTTTTCTACTATAGAAAGTGACGGATCGGAAGTGACCAATATCAGGCTGGGCGATCAGTTTCCCGAAGGTTTGTTCGTCGCCATGACCAATGGCAAAACGTTTCATTTCTATGATTGGAAAGTCATCCGGGAAAGGCTGAACCAGCCCTAAAAGACAGGAGTTGTTTTTTTAAGTTGTGCATTGTGCTCACCCTGC
>DATJDO010000179.1:0-5365 GCA_035497375.1 Chitinophagaceae bacterium
CGCGCATGACCGGCAGGTGCCGCACCAGCACCGACATCAGCAGCAGCGAAAACCACAGCATCACGTACAGGAATAACAAACGGGAATACAGCTCCAGTCGTTTCCTGAATACAGCCCATAAGACAAATGGCGCCAGGAACAAAACCGTGGCCAGCGGTTTCAGCAGGTCGAGGAAGTTAAAGGTCTGCAGCGATACGATATTGTAAAAATAGATGCAGGACAGGTCCCACAGTTCCCGGAGCGGCTGCCCGGTATCGTAACCACCAAAGATGGAGCCGAAGCCCGAATAGCAAAACAGGGGAAGATACACCAGGCATACCCCAACACCGCTCAACACCATCGTGTACCAGAACTGCAGGTACAGCCGGCGCCTCCGGATCATGATCAGCAGCGCACTACAGCAAAAGAACATCACCAGGTACAGGTAGATGGGTACGGTCCAGATACCGAGAATGTTGCAACACAACAACAGGGACAATGCTTCTGTCTTCAGTCTTCCGGTACTGAAAAAATAGGCATAAAAGGAAAAGAAGCCGCCCCACTCCAGCAGGAAACAAAGCGCATAACCCCGCCCCTGGTGCCCGAATCCCCAGACAATAAACTGGAAAGCCAGCAAAGCGCTGCACAGGAAAGCCAGGAACCGGCTACGTGTAAAATGAACGAACAACAGAAAGTTGGCGCAGCACAGCACACAGTAAAAAAGAATGGACAGTATACGGCCCGAATAAAATGCATTGCCCGTTATACCCGAGGCAAAATGATTCAGCAGATTATAGAATACATGATTGTTTGGGATCGGGTAATAGGACAGCAGGCGGTACGCCGGCTGCTCGGCACAGTTCAGCGCAGAAAAAGCTTCATCCGTACACAGAGCATTGTGGTAAAAACCATAAACCGACAAGGCAAGGCAAAGTACCAGTAAAGCCAGCAAGGGAACAGCATTTTTTCTGAACTGTGCGCCCACTTCGCGCCAGGGCAGGCGGAATGGC
Organism: Chitinophagaceae bacterium; assembly: GCA_035497375.1. Taxonomy (GTDB): domain Bacteria; phylum Bacteroidota; class Bacteroidia; order Chitinophagales; family Chitinophagaceae; genus Rurimicrobium. Next base: position 990 of record DATJDO010000179.1, read on the forward strand.
ATACGGTACAGTGCGCCGGCAAAGAAAAGCGCCAAGGCGATACCGGAAATGCTCCAGAGATTGCCTTTTTGCTTTAATGCTTCGGTAAAGGTCTGTGATACAAACTTTTGCTGCCGGTAGATACAGCCGTCCGGCCCGAGAAAGTCTGCCAACAACGCTGCACGGGAATGCACAGTATAATAAAGGGCAAAGCAGGCATACAACAATACCAGGCCACCACCTGCCACCAGGGGCAGGATACGGAAGCGGGAGATGTTGCCTGGTCTGGTCACAGCAATGGTTTTAAAATTTCCTTTTTTGAAAATAGCCTGCCTGTATTATTCCCGATCTTTAAAACACAATTGTCACAGCATTGTTATTTTTGTGTCATAAAAGAAACACAATCGACTCTAACTAATGGAACAGGAAAACCAAGTACCCGTCAACAACAAAAAAACCTGGCTGAAGCGCATCGGCATTGCGGGCTTCCTGTTTTTCCTCCTCAAAGGCATTGCCTGGCTGTTTGTATTCTACTTCGGGTTTAAATTTTCCGGCTGCCAGTAAGCTTACATTTTCTCCGGCAGTGCTATGCCCAGCAACTGCATGGCATGCCGCATCACCTGTGCACTCATCACAATCATCATCAGGCGCAAGTCCTTTTTCTCCTCGTTTTCCGCTTTCGAAATGCTATGCTGATCATAGAACGTATTGAATAGTTGTGCCAGTCCGAAAGTATAGTTACACAATACAGATGGGTTCATTTCCGCTGCCGCCTCCTGCAATACCATCGGATAACGCTCCAGTGCTATCAGTATATCCTTTTCTCCTTTTGCCAAATCCTGCGTAGTACTGTAGCCCGAGAAACGCTCTGTGCCCGGCATCAGGGATAGTTGTTCCTTACGCAGTATGGAGCAGATCCGCGCATGGGCATACTGTATAAAGGTAGCGGTAAAGCCATGCAGGTCTATAGACTCTTTAGGATCGAAAATCATTTTCTTCTTCGGGTCTACACGCAGCAGGTAAAACTTCAGCGCTCCCATACCGATCATCGTGTACAGGCGGCTCAGCTCTTCTGGACTGAAGCCCTCAGCTTTACCATTTTGCTCGGTTTGCTCCTGCGCCATACGCGTCATTTCATCCATCATATCATCGGCGTCCACTACAGTCCCCTCCCGGCTCTTCATACGTCCTGTAGGGAGCTCTACCATACCGTACGACAAATGGAAGATACCATCGGCACAGGGCTCACCCAGCTTTTTGAGGATAAGCTTCAGCACCTGCATATGATAATTTTGCTCATCGGCGATCACGTACACTGATTGATCCAGCTTGAAGTCGTTGTACTTCAGTACCGCTGTGCCGATATCCTGGGTGATGTATACAGAAGTACCGTCGCCACGCAGCAGCAGCTTCTGGTCCAGCCCGTCTTCTGTCAGGTCTATCCAGACCGAATTATCTTCCTTGCGAAACAGCACACCCTTTTCCAGTCCTTTTTCCACGATAGCCTTGCCCAGCAGGTAAGTATCGCTCTCGTAGTACATTTTATCGAAGTCTACGCCCAGCCGTTTGTACGACACCTCAAAACCGCTATACACCCAGCCGTTCATGGTTTGCCAGAGCTTATAGACCTCCTGGTCGCCGGCTTCCCACTGGCGCAGCATTTGCTGGGCCCGTTTCATGACCGGAGCTTCTTTCTCAGCCAGTTTCTCTTCCATACCCTCCGCTACCAGGGCTTTGATTTCAGCCTTATAGACATCGTTAAACTTTACATAGTAATCTCCTACAAGATGGTCGCCTTTGATGCCTGCACTTTCCGGAGTGGCGTTGTTGGCATAATCCTGCCAGGCCACCATAGACTTGCAGATATGGATGCCGCGGTCATTGATCAGGTTGGCTTTGATCACTTCGTTACCCGTCTGCTTGAGTATATTACCCAGGGCATAGCCCAGGAAAATATTACGCAGGTGGCCAAAGTGCAGTGGCTTGTTGGTATTCGGCGAGGAATACTCCACCATAACGCGTTTGCCGTCGCCGCTGTGTGTACCGAAAGAAAGGTTGTGCCAGTTTTGCTGCAGCATAGCGGTAAAGAACTGGTCTTTAACGGTAAGGTTCAGAAAACCACTGACAAGCTGGTATGCTGCAAACAAATCTGCATGCTGCTCTACCAGGTAGCCGCCGATCTGGGCCCCCAGGGCATCAGGCTTTTGTCGCAGCATTTTTACAAAGGGAAACAACACAACGGTATAGTCTCCGCGAAACTCGGCCTTGGTCTCATTGATGCTGACCATTTCGGGCGTAAAAGTCTCGTTGGGGTAAAAATAATGCAATGCGGCAAGGGCGGCTTGCCTGATCTGTTGGGTAAGCATGGTATCTGTTGAAAAATTTGTACGCGAAAATAACTAATTCGCCGTTGTCACGGCAGTATTGAACGAATTGCTTTCTATTTTTACCCGCTCATACCGGTCCAGCTTATCCAATTCCAGAAGGGTATGGCCGCCATCAGCAGAACGCTGGAAGGCCGGCAGAAACTTCGCCCCGTACACCAGCTCCGACGCATCGTAGGATGTTCTTTGCTGTACCGTGTTGGAATAATGGTCATCAAAAGCCTTTACCCCTACCATGACTTCTATATCCGATTGCTGCAAGTCTGCTTCACCGAAGCCCCAGAGCGGGCTTTGCTCGTCGATGACGTGTACAATCGTCCAGCTCAGCGCCAGCGAATTGATCGATGATATCTCCAGTGGCAACTGGAAAAACTTAGTGACCTTCCTACCCTCTTCTGCGACATGAAAGGCGATCGTAGCCTGGGCTTCGGCATCCGTAAGGTGGTTATTCTTTTGCGCAGCCACCCGGCACATCAGCGCAGTGCCTCCTTTGTGCGGCGCGACAAGGATATGTTCGCTGAACTTCAGGTAAGCCTTGGGTCGTGAAAAACGGGCGAAGAACAAACCTGTTACCAGGGCGAATGACATGATGCCGGCAAAAGATTCCAAAGAAGCAACTATGTTGGCCACCAGGCCTTCGGGGCTGATATGACCGTAGCCCACAGTTGTCAGCGTTTGCGAACTGAAGAAAAAAGCCTGCTGGAACTGGTTGGCCAGCGATCCCCCCGGATCTGTACCCTTCAGGTGCTCAATACCGATGGTCACGTAGACAAAAGCGAATAAGGTATTGACAACGGTGTAAAAAAGGAACACGAAGAGTAAAAACTTCAGCCGTGACAAGCGCAGCAAAAGATGGTACCAGCTCATGCGGTCCAGGAAGCTCATCCCTGTCTTCTTCAGGTTAATGGAGCCGTCTTTATTCACCAGCCTGCCGCCTTCGGCGCTGGTGTTGGCACTAAAACCACTGTTGTTGATACTCTTTGAGTTGTTGCGTAAAGTCGCCATATTTAATGAACGATGAATAATGAATAATGGTTAATCACACGCTGGCATCGGAGGATCTCATACCCTTACATCTTAATGGTCCAATGACATATCCACCAACATGCTGATGCTTAATTTCTTAATGATCCATACTAGTACCGTGGATGGAACTGCTCCAGGGTCTGGCGCAGGTATTTTTTATCCAGGTGCGTATAGATCTCAGTAGTCGTAATGCTTTTGTGTCCCATCATCTCCTGCACTGCACGCAGGTCTGCCCCGGCCTCTACCAGGTGCGTGGCAAAAGAGTGCCGCAGGGTATGCGGGTGCACGCTCTTTTTGATACCAGCCTTTTGCGCCAGGTCTTTAATGATCATAAAGATCATGACACGGCTAAGCGGGGCTCCGCGCCTGTTCAGGAACAGCACATCCGAAAATTTTTCCTGCACCTTCATGTGGCTCCGTGTATGCGACCGGTACAAGGTGATCTGCTTTGCCGCTTCGGCACCTACCGGCACCAGGCGTTCCTTATTTCCTTTGCCGGTCACACGGATAAAATCTATGTCGAGAAAAAGCCCTGATAGGGTCAGCCCGGTCAGTTCAGATACCCTAAGGCCGCAGCTGTACATCGTTTCCAGTATCGCCCGGTTGCGCTGCCCTTCCGCTTTGCTGTGATCTATGGCCGCAATCATGCTGTCTATTTCGTCTACGGAAAGCACTATGGGTAAAGGCCGGCTCAGCTTAGGAGCTGCCAACAGTTCTGTCGGATCCGCATCGATGACTCTCTCCAGCAGCAGGAATTTGTAAAATGACTTAATGCCGCTCAGCACGCGGGCCTGGGATGCAGCACTCAGCTCCAGGGAGCCGACATACTCCAGGAAAGACTGAAGGTCCTTTAATACAACCTCTTTTATAGGTACCGTGCGTTCCTGCAAAAAACCAAACAACAGTTCTACATCGTGCAGGTAAGCACTGATCGTATGTTCCGACATAGACCGCTCCAGGCTCATATAACTTTTAAAGGAGTTCAGG
>DATJDO010000180.1:0-2989 GCA_035497375.1 Chitinophagaceae bacterium
GGAAGGAGTTTATGACCCAATGCAATGATATCGGCATACGCTCTTTGCCGATCGTACTGGTGATCTCCATTTTCCTGGGTATGGTACTGACCTTGCAAGTGGCTTACCAGCTCATCAGTCCCTGGGTGCCAAAGTACATCATTGCACAGCTGACCCGCGACACGGCTATACTCGAGCTTTCCCCAACCCTGATCTGCATTGTACTGGCCGGTGTGGTTGGTAGTAAGATTGCTTCTGAGTTGGGCAATATGCGGGTTAGTGAGCAGATCGATGCCCTGGAGATCATGGGTATCAATACCAAAACATACCTTGTTCTGCCCAAGATCATAGCAGCGCTGATTATGGTTCCCTGCCTGGTGATCCTGTCTATTGCCATTTGTATTTTCGGCGGATACATTGCCGGTATGACCAGCCATATCCTGAGCGAACAGCAATTTATACAAGGTATTACCACCGGTTTTGTTCCCTATAACCTGGTGGTAGCAATGTCGAAATCTGTGGCTTTTGCCTTTATTATTTCTACAATACCGGCTTATTATGGCTACTATGTAAAAGGCGGTGCCCTGGAAATCGGCAAGGCTTCAACCACAGCGGTGGTGGTCAGCTGTATCCTGATTCTGCTGGCCGACTATGGTGTATCGGCGCTGCTGCTGAGTTAAGAAAAAAGATTTATTTATAAAGAAAGCGCCTTTTCGGGCGCTTTCTTTCGTTTGAGATGTTCTTTCAGGAGCGGATTTCCTGGCACAGTTCCACCAGTACCCCGCCGCTTGTTTTGGGATGCAGAAAGCAGACCAGCTTATTGTCTGCCCCTTTTTTGGGCTCGGTATTGAGCAATTCAAAGCCGAGAGCAGTAAGCCGTTTCATTTCGGCCTGTATATTTTCTACTTCGTAGGCAATATGGTGGATACCCTGGCCCTTTTTGGCTACAAACTTGGTGATCACGCTGTCCGCGTCCGATCCTTGCAGCAATTCTATTTTGGACTCGCCGACCTGGAAAAACGCGGTAGCAACCCTTTCCGTCTCCACGGTTTCTGTTTTATAGCAGGGTGTATTCAACAATTGCTCGTACAAAGCAATGGAATCTTCCAGGTTTTCTACGGCAATGCCAATATGTTCGATACGTACCATCTGATTCTGAATAAGTTTTAAAAATACGTTTATAACATTATGGAATGAGAAAATAAAAAACAAAGTAGCCATGATTGGCTATCTTTGCGGTGCAAATTAAACAAGAATAAAAGAGAAAATGGAACTAAAACTCCCCATATATTTAGATAATAATGCAACAACACCCATGGATCCACGCGTGCTGGACACCATGCTCCCGTATTTTGTAGAAAAATTCGGTAATGCAGCGAGCCGCAACCACTCTTTCGGATGGGTAGCGGAAGAAGCGGTTGATTATGCGCGTGAACAAGTGGCTAAACTGATCAACGCTGATCCTAAGGAAATTATCTTTACCTCAGGAGCAACAGAGGCCAATAACCTTGCTATCAAAGGTGTGTTTGAAATGTATGCCAGCAAAGGCAACCATATCATTACCTGCACTACAGAGCATAAAGCCATACTGGATACCTGCAAGCACCTGGAAAAACAAGGCGCTTCGGTAACCTATCTGCCGGTACAGGCCGATGGCCTCGTCGACCTGGCAGAACTGGAAAAAGCAATTACCCCAAAGACAATCCTGATCACCATTATGTACGGCAACAACGAGATTGGTGTGGTACAGCCGATCAGGGAAATCTCTGCAATCGCGAAGAAAAACGGTATCCTGTTCTTTACAGACGGCACACAGGCTGTCGGTAAAATTCCTGTGGACGTGATGGCAGACGGTATCGACCTGATGTCTTTCAGCGCGCATAAGATGTACGGCCCCAAAGGCGTGGGTTGCCTGTATGTACGCCGTAAAAATCCAAGGGTAAAAGTAACGGCCCAGATGGATGGCGGTGGCCATGAGCGTGGTATGCGCAGTGGTACGCTGAATGTGCCCGGTATCGTTGGTTTTGGTAAAGCCTGCGAACTGTGCCGCCTGGAGATGGACGAAGAAGCAAAACGCCTGAGCATCTTGCGCGACAAGCTGGAAGCTGCACTGACACAGATCGATGAGTCTTATGTGAACGGCAACCGCGAGCACCGCCTGCCTCACGTAGCCAATATTTCCTTCAAATATGTAGAGGGAGAAGGTCTGCTGATGGGCTTCAACAAAGAGATTGCTTTGTCCAGCGGCTCCGCCTGTACTTCCGCATCCCTCGAACCCTCCTATGTGCTGAAATCACTGGGCCTGGGAGACGATCTTGCTCATAGCTCACTTCGCTTTGGCCTGGGTCGCTTTACGACAGAAGAACAGATCGATTATACGATCAAAGCAATCACAGACACCGTACTGAAGCTGCGCGAAATGAGCCCGCTTTGGGAAATGTTTAAAGAAGGTATAGACCTGGATAAAATTGAGTGGGCGCACCACTAAGTAATGAGGCAATTAGCCGATGTGACAATTGGTTATCCGGCTTAAAAATAGAAAGTAACTTGGTTGAAGCGTACGCCGAAATCATAGATCACAAATCATAAATCACAAATAAAATGGCATACTCAGAAAAAGTAATCGATCACTACAGCAACCCTAAAAATGTAGGTACGCTGGATAAAAATAGCAAGAACGTCGGAACGGGCCTGGTAGGCGCTCCGGAATGCGGAGACGTGATGCGTCTGCAGATTGAAGTAGATGAAGAAACAGGTATTATCAAAGATGCCAAATTCAAAACCTTCGGTTGCGGATCAGCAATTGCCTCCTCTTCCCTGGCTACAGAATGGCTGAAAGGTAAGACAGTAGACGAAGCGGTAAACATTGACAATATGGATATCGTGGAAGAGCTGAACCTGCCTCCTGTGAAAATCCACTGCTCCGTATTGGCAGAGGATGCCATCAAATCGGCCATCAACGACTATAGGGTGAAAAATGGCCTGCCTGAGCTGGCTGAAGAAAAAGCAC
>DATJDO010000181.1:0-3531 GCA_035497375.1 Chitinophagaceae bacterium
GAAATATATAAAGCTTTGATTTCCTGCTTTTCTTCGGCAGGAAATCGGTGAGCCCTAGGATAAATACAGGTATGCGCCGATTTGCGCCACAATGCCTACAGCATATCCCAGCCAAAGTTCTTTTGCCGAATGCGCGCCCAGGCGATAACGTGCCCAGCCGGTCAATACCGCTGCTACCAGGGCAATAAGGAGTGCAGGTGCGGCCAGAGCTCCCGAAAAGATACACAGCACCAGTGCAAAGCCCAGCAAGGAGCCCACTCCTGCCGTATGCATGCTGACCTTGAAGAAGATGGTGATCATAAACACGGCTACAATGCCCCAGAAATTACCCAGCAGCAACATCCGTGCAGCCTCGGGAGCAGCTACATTTTTGGCAACAAGATAGGGCCAGAAGTAAAAGACCATCGTCCCGATCAGGGGAATCACCCGTTCTTTGACGTCCCGCAGGTAGATACTTTTAATGAAGCCCAGGCCTTTCAGCAAGAGCATCAGCAATACCGGAAACATGATCGTATTGATCAGGATCATGCCCAACCAGCCGCTCAACACTTTCGGTTTTACCTCAGCAAACGATCCGGGCATCGTATAATATAGCAGCAGACAGCTGATCAGCGGCATAAACACAGGGTGCAGCAGCACCGATAGCAATGTTGCCGGGACATTTTTCTTTGCCGGGCCGGGTTCGGGCATTTGTTGTTTATTCATCCAGATTAGGCGATAACCATTTTGTAATTGTTTCTATACTCATGCCTTTACGCAAGGCGTAGTCTTCCAGCTGGTCCGGCAATATTTTACCGATACCGAAATAACTGCTTTGCGGGTGACTGAAATACCAGCCGCATACAGAAGCGGCAGGATACATGGCCAGCGATTCTGTAAGTTGTATACCGGCGTCCTGTGTCGCATTCAGCAACTCGAATAATTTGATCTTTTCGGTGTGGTCCGGGCAGGCCGGGTAACCGGGTGCCGGGCGGATACCACGGTACTGTTCTTTGATCAGATCGGCAACAGGTATCTGCTCGTCTGCAGCATAGCCCCAGAATTCTTTTCTGACCCTCAGGTGCAACACTTCAGCAAAAGCTTCGGCCAGACGGTCGGCCACTGCCTGCAGCAAAATCTTGTTGTAATCGTCATGCGCTGCGATAAATTGCTGCAAGTGCGGCTCAATACCGTGTATGGATACCGCAAAGCCGCCGATGTGATCTGTTGCCCCATCCTGGTCTTCTCCACCTGGCTTAATAAAATCAAACAGCGAAAACTGTGGCTGGCCTACTGCCTTTTTAATCTGTTGCCGCAGCGATTCCAGCGTTACATCCTGACCATCGCCTTTCGGGTTGCACAGCAACAAACTGTCCGGGGCCGTTTTTTCCGCTGCCCAGAAACCGATCACCCCTTTAGCTGTCAACCATTGTTCTGCAATGATCTGGTCCAGCATTGCATTCGCATCGTTGAACAAGCGCGTCGCTTCAACCCCTGAATGCGGGTCGCTGAGAATCTGCGGATAACGCCCTTTCATTTCCCAGGTAATAAAGAACGGGGTCCAGTCTATATAAGTGCGGATTTCGTTCAGGTCATAATCGCTGAACACCCTGGGGCCCAGAAAGGCCGGTACAGGCGGAACATAGTCTTTCCAGTCTATAGCAACAGGATTTTGCTGCGCATCGGCGAAGCTGATATATTCTTTGATCACTTTTTTGCGGGCAAAATCGGCACGCAGGGTTTCGTACTCTGAGCGGACCGATTGCAGGAAACCGGCTTTCTGCTCTTCGCTAAGCAAGCTCCCGGCTACAGGTACCGAACGGCTGGCATCCAGCACATAGACCACTCCGTTATCGTACTGCTCTGCAATTTTCACAGCAGTATGGGTGCGGGACGTAGTGGCCCCACCGATCAGCAAAGGCTGCTTCATACCCCGGCGCTTCATCTCTTTAGCCACATGCACCATCTCATCCAGGGAAGGCGTAATGAGGCCACTCAGGCCGATGATATCTGCTCCCAGCTCCTGGGCTTTATCCAGTATCTTATCTGCAGGCACCATCACCCCCAGGTCGATGATCTCGTAGCCGTTACAGGCCAGCACGACACCAACAATATTTTTCCCGATGTCATGCACATCTCCTTTCACTGTCGCCAGCAATATTTTGGCGGCTCCCCCCTGCAGGGCCATCGGGTTATCCAGTTTCTCCTGTTCGATAAAGGGAGTAAGCCAGGCCACGCTTTTCTTCATCACACGTGCGCTTTTCACCACCTGTGGCAGGAACATCTTGCCACTGCCGAACAAGTCGCCGACAACATTCATGCCGTCCATCAGCGGTCCTTCGATGACGTGCAGGGGACGGGGATATTTTAAACGTGCTTCTTCGGTATCGGCATCTATATAATCTGTAATACCGTTGACCAGTGCATGTTTCAGGCGTTCTTCAACACTGGCATTCCTCCAGGCCTCGTCCTTTACGATTTCTTTGCTCGTAGCTTTTACCGTTTCCGCAAAAGTGACCAGGCGCTCCGTCGCATCCGGCCTGCGGTTCAGTACCACGTCTTCGCACAGCTCGCGCAGCTGTGTTTCGATCTGATCGTAGATCTGCAACTGCCCTGCATTCACGATACCCATGTCCATGCCTGCGCGTATCGCATGCAGCAGGAACACGCTATGTATCGCTTCCCGGACATGGTCGTTGCCCCGGAACGAAAAAGATACGTTGCTCACACCGCCGCTCACTTTCGTCAGCGGCATTTTTTCTTTAATGATCTTCGTGGCCTCTATAAAGTCCACTGCGTAATTATTATGTTCTTCGATGCCGGTGGCAATCGCAAAGATGTTCAGGTCGAAAATAATATCCTGCGGGGCAAAACCAACTTGTTGTGTAAGTATTTTGTACGCCCGTTCGCAGATGCTGACCCGGCGCTGCAGGTTGTCTGCCTGCCCGTCTTCGTCGAAGGCCATCACGATCACCGCAGCGCCAAAGGCCTTACACGTCTGGGCCTGCTCTATGAATTTCGCTTCCCCTTCTTTCAGAGAAATGGAATTGACGATGCATTTGCCCTGCACGCATTTCAGCCCGGCCTCAATGATCTCGAACTTTGAAGAGTCGATCATGACCGGTATACGGGCTATATCCGGCTCACTTTGCATCAGGTTCAGGAAGGTGGTCATGGCCTGCACGCCGTCCAGCAGCGCGTCGTCCATGTTCACATCGATCACCTGGGCGCCGCCTTCTACCTGTTGCCGGGCAACAGACAAGGCTTCTTCATATTTATTTTCTTTGATGAGCCGGGCAAACTTCTTGGAACCGGTCACATTGGTACGCTCCCCTACGTTGACAAAGTTGGTCTCGGGGCGTACGACAAGCGGCTCAAGGCCGCTGAGGCGTAAAAAGGATGGACTGCCGGACATTTGTAATAACGATTGTATAAACAGGCAAACAAGGTATTGTTTGCGGTAATGGTTGAAAAAAAGTTACGCTGTATTGGTATGGTAAAGCCGCTTAAAACTTATTCTTCCACATCATACTTTCCACGGGGCGTATGGTG
>DATJDO010000182.1:0-19881 GCA_035497375.1 Chitinophagaceae bacterium
AAAAAAGAAGGCGAATACATAGACTACGAAGAGATAAAATAGTTTACAGATATACAGAAAAAGCGACCCACCTGAAGGTGGGTCGCTTTTTTTAGGTGAACCGGCACAAGCCTATATGATTTTTTTAAAAAAAAAAAGCGGCTGAGATCATCAGCCGCTTCAAAGATTTGGATTGGTAACAGATTATCGGATCAGGGTTACATTTCCCTGCTTCGAGATACGTTTACCGGAACTGCAGAAACCGTCCACAGACCACACATAGACCCCGTAAGGGCAATCAACACCGTCAAACTGGCCGTTCCATTGTTTTGAAATATCTGTTGTGCTGAATACCTCTTTACCCCAGCGGTCATATATTCTGAAGAAGTTGAGCTTGATGACATTTTTATTAATCAGGCCAAAAAAGTCATTGTTAGCACTGTGATCTTCCGGAGTAAAAGCATTCGGCAGGTTTACATCATTACAACCTACCCGCACCACTACCGTATCTGTGGCTACACAGCCCAGGAATTTAGTGGTCACCGTCAATGCATAAGTCACATCGTAGAAAGGAGTGGATGAAGGATTGGGAGAAAGCGGATCGTTCAGGAAATTGGTTGGTGTCCACACATAACTGAACAGATCGCCCTCTGTGGTCATGGGGCCACCCAACACGGTAGTAGAACCGTCAGCCAGTACCCTGTCCACTCCTGCGTCTGCTTTCACCTTGCTTACATTGACCACAATAGGCGAATCAACAATACACCCGTTGGGGTAAGTGGCTACAAAATGGTAAGGACGCGAGTAGTCAGGGTATACCCTGGTGAAAAGGGCATCTTCATCTGTTTCGAAGTGGGTGACATTATAGTTAGGCCTCCACTCCAGTTTAGACGTACCGAAAGCGATACCAAACAGGTTGGCAGTATCTCCCTGGCAGATCAGGGTATCATCTACGATAGTGATGCTGGGGATCGGCAAGGCGTCGATCGTATGGCACTCCATAGAAGCAGTAGGCAAACCCTCGTCTTTACTGAGAAATACGCTGTAACGCCCCGGCACGGAGTAGGTAAACGGAGCAGGAAACTTATCTGTAGAAGAACGCTGGCTGCTGGAAACGCAATTGGCAAAGACCAGTGCACCCAGAGAACCGTCTGCGTTAACGACAAAGCTATACAGATTGTCTTTTTCCCTGATCACATGCGACAAACCAACTGTGGTTTTCATGCCAGGTAAAAAATCGAGACTTGTTGCTGTATAAGTCAATGCAGGGATACTGGTGAAGGCCAGGCGCATCAGGCTGTTTTTGGTAGCATTGGCGATAAACAGGTAATCGACACCGCATTCCCGGGCCAGGATGATGCTGGAGGGGTTCAGCAAGTTAGCGACGGGCATTACAGTACCTGTGGGTAAAGAAGTAATTGAGGCACCGAAATCAAGGTGGGTCACGGTACTGGAGGCAAAGTTGGTTACAAATATATTCCAGTCTCCTGCGGCATCCTTCACTGCAGCCATATCGCTGGGTTGGTTTAAGGCACCGGAGGGGTTCCCGACATCAATCACGTTGGGCGTATTGGAGATATTGGTACCAAAGTCGAAGCGCAGCAGTTTATTGTCCAATGCATTTACTGCAAATCCAAACCAGTAAGCGCCTTCTTTTACGGCAAAGAAACCACGGGGAGCATTAAGAAAACCACTGTGGTTGTGCATATTGACCGCATTGGGTTTGTTGGCAAGGGATTTACCAAAATCCAGGCGGAACAGGGAAGAGTTACCGATAGAAGCGCCGCCGACAGCAAACATCACATTATTGCCCAGATCATCTTTCATCAGGAAAAGGCTGTTGATATCCTGGGGCAAGGTTCCACCAAGGTTACCCAGACTGGTAAAGGTGGGTACGTTTGCCAGGGAAGTGCCGAAATCCAGCCTGATGAATTCAGGTACCGTCCTGTTGATGGCAAATCCGTAATAGTTACCGTTTACATCTTTCGCGATTTCAATATCCGTAGCGTTGGTAATGCCAAAAGTTGCACCCAGTAAGTTTCCGTTTGGCCTGTTCATCAGGTAACCGGAGCAGAAACTCCAGTAGTAAGAAGAGGCATTGGTATCCACCGGTGTCATGGTAATCGGTTGCCTGATACACACGGTATCAGGAGCAATAAAAGTAGTTTGTGCATATAGTACATTCAGTTGTGCCAAGATAAGCGCAACGATAAGGATAAGGCATCTTCTCATACTCTGAAAGTAGTTTTTTTCTGGAAACTCGGCGTCTAATATTTCGCTAATGTAATAATTATGCCAAAATTTTCATAACAATCCACTATTTTTATTTTCTTCACAAAAAAATTTGTTTATTAATATGCGTTTCTCTTCAAAATCAGGCCGTTCCATTCTTGGAATATTAGGCTGCTCCTTTGCTTTCTGCACTTTGCCCGCACAGGCTAAGGAAGGCATGAAAGTTCCGGCCACTTTAAAACAATCAGAAAAAGAAATGATTGCCGCCGGCCTGGACATACCGGTAGAAAAATTGTACAATGCCAGGGGTACGGGCCTGAACAATGCTGTCGTATTGTTTGGGAAAGGTTGTACCGGCGAAATGATATCCGGGGAAGGATTGCTGCTGACCAATCACCACTGCGGCTATGGCACCGTACAAGGCCTGGCCTCCACGCAGAGCGATTACTTTGCCAACGGATTCTGGGCGATGAACAAAGAGCAGGAATTGCCCTGCCCCGGTCTTACGGTGTCCTTTATCCGTTCAATGGAAGATGTTACCGAAAGGGTGTTGGGCGGTATCCCCGACGAGATGAGAGACAGCCAGCGGGACAGTATCCTGGCTGTGCGGATCAAAAATCTGGAAAACGGCTTCCGCTACACCAGTAAAAAAGAGGCCCAGATCAAAGCTTTTGCCAATGGCAACCGCTATTGGGTCATCATCAGTGAAACATACCGCGATGTAAGGCTGGTCGGCTTTCCGCCGAATGGCGTAGGTCAATTCGGGGGCGATACCGACAACTGGAGCTGGCCAAGGCATACGGGCGATTTCAGCATGTTCAGGGTCTATGCCGACAGCAGCAATAATCCGGCCGGCTACAGCCCGGCCAACAGGCCCTACCGCAACAGCGAATTCTTTACCATCAACGCCAACGGGTACCAGGAAGGCGACTTTACCCTGGTATACGGGTTTCCCGGTGTCACCCAGGAGTATATTTCCTCTATGCAGCTGGAACAGGTGATCAACTTTATCGACCCGATACGTATCGATGCCCGTACCAGGCGCCTGGATGTGTGGACAAAGCACATGAGTGCCGACCGGAGCGTCTTCCTCAAATACACCTCAAAACGTGCAGGTGTGGCCAATGGCTGGAAAAAATGGCAAGGTGAACTAAAAGGTTTGAAACTGAATAATGTGGTAGAGAAAAAGAAACGGGCCGAGCAGGAATTCCAGGCCTGGGCCAACTCGGATACGCGGGCCCCATACGCCAAAGACCTGCTGTTCAAAATGCAGTCCAACTGTGTGTCCCATGACGCAGATGTGGCGGTAAACGAGTATATACGGGAAGCCGTACTGGGTATCGAACTCATCGCGCAGGCTGCCGAACTGGACAAGATCGGGAACATCTATTCCTCCACCCTGCCTGCACAAATCAAAACGGACTCTATTGCCAAACTGGCCAAAGGCTATGAAGGTTTTTACAAAAACTATGATGCCGCTACCGACCGCGATGTATTTGCAGCCCTGATGCCCCTGTTTATGGAAAAAGGAGGCGCCTATGTGCCGGCCTACTACCGCAGCGAACTGGCGCGTTTCGGCAATTCCTACACCAAATGGGCCGCTTATGTCTTCGCCAACTCTGCCGTGTCGGGAGCAGACAAGCTGAAAGCAGCCAGCAGCAATCCGGGCAGCATTGCGGACGATCCGGCCTGGAAACTGTATACGGCCATTATGCAACTGCGCAAGGAAAAAATCGTGCCCCAGCTGGCCCGCTACAATGACAGCCTGACCCGCTACAACCGCCTGTATATGAAAGCCCAGATGCTGCAGCACCCGTATGAGGACCTTTACCCCGATGCGAACAGCACATTGCGCGTAGCATACGGAAAGGTGAAAGGCCTGGACCCGGACGGCCCGGCAGGATACAGCTTCCAGACCAACCTCGATGAGGCGGTACTGAAGCACAACCCCGAGGTGACCGAATTCAATATGCCTGCGGCGCTGATCGATCTGCACCGGCAGAAAGACTATGGACGCTGGGCGGTACGCAGTACAGTACCCCTCGCGTTCATTGCCGACAACCACACTTCCGGCGGCAACTCCGGCAGCCCCGTGCTGAACAGTAAAGGGGAGCTCATCGGCACCAATTTTGACCGGGTATGGGAAGGTACCATGAGCGATTACTATTTTGATGAAAAATGGTGCCGCAACATCAGCCTGGATGTGCGCTATACACTGTTTATCATCGAAAAACTGGGTAAAGCGGGCTGGCTGCTGAATGAAATGAAGTTTGCACCGGCTCGTAAATAATAAGCAGGTAATTAAATAAAAAAGTCCCGGAAATGTTTTCCGGGACTTTTTATTCTTCTGTCAGAAAACCTGGTCTATCCAAACTATGAAACGTTTTTTATACGCAACTTTCCTATCAACGATATTCACAATTAATTTATCTCATGGTTACTCTAAAAAATTAACCGCTATTGTAGATAAAATTGCAAAAATCAATGAAGTACAAGGAGAGTATATCGGCTTTGCAGGCGTGGAAAGCGAAAACTATAGCAACTTTAAACAGCTTCAAAAAGTAGCCACAACCGAAGAGCTGGTCCGCTTAACTGAAAACGAAAATGCCGCGGTGGCCTGTTATGCAGGCTGGGCATTAGTAGACAAGGCTTACCCTGATCTGAAAACTATTTTACAAAAATTTATCCAGCAAAATCGTCAGGTTGAAACACTGGATGGCTGTATTGGTTCTCAAAGCGATATAGCGAGTGAATTATACCACAGGTATTGGAATAGTGTTGATCTTTCAAAAAGAGCTGCTGACAAAACGCTTTTGCAACTGGACAGTGTTGTCCTGTTTTCTAAGAGCGCTAATTGGCTACTGCTCGTACGGGCAATGGAAAATAGAGTATATACAGCACCCTTTAAGGTACAAATTGCTGTACTGGCATTTGAGCAAGAGCGAAGGGAAGCAATTTTTTACCTGTGTAAGTGGTATCGGGCAGAATATATAGATAAAATCAAACCTGCATTGGTAAATTATCTCAATAAAACCAATTTTAAACGTACCGGAACAACCGATTATTACAAGACAATTCAAGAACTGTTTCAATTCAATGATACTGAAATCAAAAAAGCAATAATTGCCAAAATGCAGCAGGACAGGCATTGGGAATTGCAAAAAGAACGTTTCAGCTATTTACTTAGGGACAACTATGTCTTCAACATTGACAGTGAATAAAAGCACTGATTATAAACGGAATGCGTTTATATATTGCTCATTCCATTTTACAAATCCCGGTCTTGTACCAGGATTTTTCATTTTGTGCTCTTCTAAATAAGCGGTAATTTTTTTACAATAAAAATTATTCACTTTCGTTTTACCTTTATTGTCTTCACCCCCTAAAATAAGATCAATGAAAAAGATGCTCATCTGCTCGGCTGTGGCCTTGTTTGCCCTGACAGCCTGCAAAAAGGACACCAGCAAAAAGATGACGGTGGTCAAAGATTGTACCGGCAGCTACCTGCGCAGCGGGGGCAAAGATTACCATATCTGCAATGAAAGCAAAGTAGCCTCTTTTGCGGATGGTACTACGGTGACGGCCAGTTATAAGAAAGTAAGTGATTGTAAAGAGCAAGAGGGCAAGGTAATCTGTATGATGTACCACGAGAATGAGGGCTGGATCGAGATCACAGGGATCCGTTAGGCCATTCTTACGGTTCTATCCATAGAAAAAAGCCGGAGCGTCAATGTTCCGGCTTTCAATATTTGGTAAAGTAAAAAACTATTTTACTTCGGAGATCAGTTTTTTGAACGCATCAGGCTCATTCATAGCCAGGTCAGCCAGCACCTTACGGTTCAGGTCGATACCTTTTTCAGACAGTTTGTGCATGAAAACGGAATAGCTCATGCCTTCTTCACGTACTGCTGCGTTGATACGGGTGATCCAGAGGCTGCGGTAGTCGCGTTTTTTCAGCTTGCGGCCTACATATTTGTACGCCAAACCTTTTTCAAGGACGTTTTTGGCAACGGTATATACATTTTTACGTTTTCCGTAAAAACCTTTAGCCTGGGCTAATATCTTCTTTCTTCTTGCACGAGATGCAACTGCATTTTTCGAACGTGGCATACTATAATGGTATTAAAATAAATTAAAATTGTTTAGCGCATGCCCAGCATACGTTTTACCAGGTTTTGATTTGTAGGATGTACAAATGCAGCCTGACGCAGGTGGCGCTTACGCTTTGTAGATTTTTTGGTCAGCAAGTGGCTTTTGAAAGCCTGATACCTGCGTATTTTTCCTGTGCCTGTAACTTTAAAAGTCTTTTTCGCACGAGAGTGTGTCTTCACCTTTGGCATATTCTCAAATTTGGGATTGCAAAGGTAACGAAGGAATATTTAAAAATCAAAAAAAATATTAAATACGAAAAACGGCACGCGGGTCAAATAACTGTTAAAACTATCTTGGGGTTCTATTTTCATTATGGGAACCCCACTTTATATTTTAAGTTTGCAGCTAACAAACAACCTGCTTGATGAAGATAAAATTACTCCTGTCTGTTATTACGCTTACTTTATTGTTTACTGCCTGCAAAGATGACAAAAATAAGTTTGTTGTTGTAGGTGAGATCATGAATATGCCCGAACAAACCGTGCTGCTGGAAGAAATGGGCATTAATGAGACCAAGGTCCTGGACTCAGCCCGCACCAATGCAAAAGGGCATTTCGAATTATCCGGCTCTGGAATAGAACCCGGCTTATACCGTCTTCATTTTGCTGAAAATCAATTCATCCTGCTTTCTGTGTTCAAAGAGAATGTAAAGATCATGGGCGACTGGAAAACACTGGAATTGTACAATGTGAGCGGCTCCCCGGCCTCAGAAAGCCTGAAAGCGTTCTTTACCAACGTGCGCCAGCACATCAACGAGATCCACACCATGACAATCATAATGGACAGTATGCGCATGCGGGGTAACGACTCCCTGCTGCAGATGGCCAGCCAGCAAATGAGCGATATCAATGTGCAGCTGACCCAATACATCGAACATTACTCAGATACCAGCAAATTCCTGCCCAATGCCCTTTTTGCGGTGCAAATCCTGAACCCGGCCAGCGAGAAGCCCTTCCTGGATGCCTTTGTGGCCTCTATTCCCGGGCGTTTCCCGAATGCCCAGCTGGGTAAAGATTTTATTGCGCGCTACAAAAAAGGTTTGGGTGCAGAGGCAGCAGGCCAGGGCACAGAATTGGGAGAAGGCTCCCTGGCCCCGGAGATCAGCCTGTCTGCACCAGACGGGCAGACCGTAACGCTGTCCTCATTCCGTGGCAAATACGTATTGGTAGATTTTTGGGCATCCTGGTGCACACCCTGCCGCAAGGAAAACCCCAATGTTGTTGCCGCCTACAAAATGTTCAAGGACAAGAACTTTACAATCCTGGGCGTTTCGCTGGATAATGACAAAGGAAAATGGCAGGCAGCCATTGCGCAGGACCACCTGGAATGGACACAGGTTTCTGACCTGAAAGGCTGGGAATCCGTAGCGGCCCGCGACTATGAGATATCCTCCATACCTGGCAATTTCCTCGTAGGACCCGATGGTAAAATCATTGCCCGAGACCTGCGCGGACCAGACCTGGAAAATATTTTGCAGGAAGTTTTATCTCATTAAACCTTAAAGACGGTCGTCCCTTATTCACCTTATGAAAGAAGTAATCTCCCTGCATAAAATACGCAAAAGCTATTTTTTAGGGAAACAGGAATTGCCTGTACTGAAAGGGATAGACCTCAATGTATACCAAAATGAGTACCTGGCCCTGATGGGGCCATCCGGCTCAGGCAAATCCACGCTGATGAATATCATCGGCTGCCTGGATACGGCTACCGACGGCAATTACATCCTCAATGAAAAGGATGTAAGCCATATGGATGATGATGAACTGGCTGCTGCACGGAACAAGGAAATAGGATTTGTCTTCCAGCAATTCAACCTGATGCCGCGCCTCAGTGCCTGGGAAAATGTAGCCATCCCCCTCATCTACGCCGGTGTAGGAAAAAAAGAACGGGAAGAGCGCGCCTGGGCCATGCTGGAAAAAGTCGGGCTGAAAGAAAGAGGCAAGCACCATCCCAATGAATTGTCCGGCGGACAAAGCCAGCGGGTGGCCATTGCAAGGGCCCTCATCAATAACCCTTCGCTGATACTGGCCGATGAACCTACCGGCAACCTGGACACTAAAACATCTATTGAGATTATGGATTTGTTCAGCCAGATTCATGCCAACGGCAATACCGTAATGCTGGTCACCCATGAAGACGATATTGCCAACTGCACCCGGCGTATCGTACGAATACGGGATGGCGTTGTAGAAAGCGATCTCAGCAAATAAAATGTAACTTAATATAGCTTTTGAGATTATTTGGGTAAGTTTGCCTGTGGAAAATCTACCCGTTTTTCACATTTTGACCACCAATCCCATATAAATTGAAGTTTGCACAATTCTTACCGGCTTTGTGGGTAAAGTTGATCGGAGATTCACGCTTTACACCGGAGAATAAAGCCTTTAATGCCATCAGTATTATTTCCCTGCTGATCCTGCTGATCCTCCTCCCCTTCAACATTCATATGGGGCTGACACCCGTATGGGTCACAATGCTCATCATTATTTCCATATTGCTGGCATTGTACTATGCCTCCAGGATACACCGCAAGTACAAATTCGGCATGGGCTTCTACTCCATGTGCAGTTACCTGATCCTGATCATCAATTACTTCTACAATTCAGGAAGCACAGGGCCAACCATTTACCTGTTCTTTCTCACCTTCCAGCTGCTGATCGCTTTTACCGCTACCCGGCAACACCTGTGGTGGACCATTACCCATGTGCTGATTACCGCAACTCTTTTGGGCATTGAGTATTTTTACCCGCAATACGTTCCCAATACTTATAAAAGCAGAAGCGACTATTTTTATGACCTCGGCTCCAGCACTTTTGTGATCCTGGGCTGCATGTATTTCATTACCATTTACCTGCGCAGCAACTATGACAGGGAGCGTCGCCTGGCAGAAGAGCACAGTCTCAAAATACAACAGCAGAATACGCAGATCATTGCCCAGAACGAGCAACTGCAAAAGCTGAACGTAGAGAAAAGCAAAATCCTCTCTGTACTGAGCCACGACCTGCGCGGCCCCCTGAGCTCGATCACTTCTGTGCTGGAGTTGCTGACGAACTACCCGATACCGGAGCAGCGGCAGAAGGAAATGAAAAACGACCTCCTGCTTTCCACTCGCAATACTTCCGACCTCGTCTCGAACCTGCTGAGCTGGTCCACCCAGCAAATGAACGGACTGCAGGCCAAGCTGGGAAGGGTAAATGTGCTGCAAGTGGTACAGCAAGTACTACAGGTACAGCAGCCACTGGCCCAGACAAAAGCAATTTCTATACGCACGCACATCAAAGACGATCACGAAGTATGGGCCGATAAGAACCTGCTGGAACAAAGTATCCGCAATATTGTGAACAATGCTATCAAATTCACTGCCGATGGGGGCCTGATCAATATCAGCACCGGTGCGGAGGGAGAACGTTGCATTATTATTATCAAAGACAATGGCATAGGCATGTCTGCAGAGCAGTTGCAGATGCTGTTCCGCCTGGACATTCACTCTACTTACGGCACCAACAACGAGAAAGGGATCGGGCTGGGCCTGGCCTTATGCAAAGAGTTTGCCGCCTTACAGCACGCCGAACTCAGCGCCGAAAGCGAGCACGGCAGGGGCAGTACTTTTTCCATCTCTATTCCTTTCGCGTCATAATAGATACAATACTTCAAGCCTTAAAAGAAAAAGGGTATGCGAACAGCATACCCTTTTTCTTTGTTCCTACCGGGAGCTTACCAAAGCATCACCCTTGCAGTATCCGGCAGGTACATTTTGCTGCCGGCCGGAATTTTAAACGCTGTGTAAAAATCAGGCACATTCGGGAAAGGGCCATTCACCCTGTATTTAGCGGGGGAATGCACATCCGTCAACAGGCGCGAGGCCAGCTCTTCGTTGCGGGTCTGGTACAGCCAGCCCAGTGCATAGCCCAGGAAGTAACGCTGTAAAGGGGTATAGCCAGAGATGATCTTGTTCTCCTTGTATGCTTTACTCGCTTTGAAGGCATCCAGACCAATGAGGATCCCACCCAGGTCGGCCAGGTTTTCACCTAAGGTAGCCCGGCCGTTGATGCGCATCGTATCGATCACCACCATAGCACTGAATTGCTTTGCCAGCACCTCTGCCCTGCGGTTAAACTGTTGTTCGTCTTCTTTGCTCCACCAGTTCTGCAGGTTTCCCTTTTCGTCAAACTGGCGTCCCTGGTCGTCGAAGCCGTGCGTGATCTCGTGCCCGATCGTGGATGCGGCAGCATAACCGTACACCAGCGCATCGTCCAGCTCCTCATCGCGGTAGCCGGGCACAGTAAAGATACCTGCCGGCAGTACGATCTCGTTGTTGGAGGGATTGTAATACGCATTATACGTTTGCGGTGTCATGTCCCATTCCGTACGGTCTACCGGCTTGCCCAGTTTTTTGATGCTGTAATTGTTCCACCAGGTATTGGCCTTCATCATATTGGATGCAAAAGAGCTTTTGTCGATGTCCAGCGAAGAGAAGTCCTTCCATTTGTCCGGATAGCCGACTTTTTTAGTAATGGCAGCCAGTTTCACCAAAGCCTTCTTCTTCGTGCTGTCGCTCATCCAGTCCAGCTTTTCAATCCTTTGGCGGTACGCTTCCCGTACGGCTTCCGTCATATCTTCATAGCGCTTTTTGGCTTTGTCGTTAAAATATTCTTTGACAAACAGCTGGCCCAGCACTTCCCCGATTGCCTGCTCTTCTGCATCCAGCACACGTTTCCAGCGCGGGCGCATCTGCTTGGCCCCGCGGATCGTTTTGCCGTAAAAGTCAAACCGTGCAGCAACGAAGCGGCTGTCCAGGTAATTAGCATAGTCGCTGAGCAGGTGAAAGCTCATATAGTCTTTCAGGACATTCAGCGGGGTTTTGGAGACCAGGGTATTCAGTTGTTTGTAGAATTCGGGCTGGCCGACAATAACAGTATCGATCTTTGGCAAACCAATACCGGCAAATACGGAAGCCCAGTCGACATTGGGAGCTGTGGCCTTCAGCTTCGCCATATCCATCTTGTTGTAGTTGGCATAGGGATCGCGCAGCGCCTCTATCGTACGCGAAGATTTTGCCATCGCGGTTTCCAGTGCCACAATACTGGCAGCCTTCGTTGCAGCCATCACGCTATCATCACCCTTCAGCTTAAAGATGGAGCGGATATAGGCAGGATAAGCCGCACGGATATCTGTTGTACGCTTATCGGTATTGAAGTAATAATCGCGGTTCGGCAGGCCCAAGCCACCCTGGTACAGTTGGTAAGACATCACCTCCGAATTTTTTTCATCCTGGCCTACACCTTCACTGAAGAATACATTTACCCCTATGGTGTGCAGGTAGGCCGCTACATTCATGATTTCGGCAGGGTTCTGCGCTGCCTCTATTTTAGCCAGCGCCGCCGCCAGTGGCCTGGCACCTTCCTGCTCCAGCTTTACCGTATCCATTGCCGTGGTCCAGAAGTCGGACAATTGCTGCTGTGTCCTGTTCTTGCTTTTGGCGGCAACAGCCTCTTTGTTGATGACCAGTTTGCGTTCATACAGCTCGGCATCTACGAGATTGGCAATGCCCCAGCTGGTTTCATCGTCGGGGATCGCATTGTTTTTGATCCATTTTCCGGATGCAAACTGGAAGAAATCGTCGGAGGGATCCACGGTAGAATCGATATTCCGGGCGAGGATGTCTGGTTTGGACTCGTTGCTTTTTTGTGTTCCCGTGTTGGTGCAGGAAAACATTGCTGCGAGAGCGGCCAGTACAGGCAGGCTTTTAAAGCGCATAGACATGAAAAATTTATGGGGTAAAAGTACTCGATAAAGCGCAATTGCTGTCACTGCGCCGGGGTGAAGCGAAGGGGTAAAATGACAGCGGCGGCTGAATGGATCAATCGCTGCTGCTTTATAATAAACCTATAAGGTATTTGAACCGAATAGGGCTTAAATGCTTTACAGACATCTTGCCACCGAGGCTATTCGTAAGCATTCCTATACCACGCTGATGTCATGCCGCAGGCATCTGTCACTTGCCGGCGCCAATGATTGTACAGCCCCCTGCGGGATGACAGCTTGGGAGAAGATGTTTACAGATCATGGAAGGATGATAGCGTGCAGGAAGAAACTTGCGATCCGCCAGGGTAACAGTCTGGGAGAAAACCTTGGCAGGGATACAGCGGGGCTAAGCGTTATTGTAAGATCGGGACAAGTCTTCTTTCAGGCCTTTGCTCTTTTATCCAACAACAGAAAGCCCAATAAAGTTTTTGAAACCTTATTGGGCTTATAAATGGCAGGAAAAAACAGGCGGTTTAGTATCCCCTTCCTGTCTTTTGCTCTATGTAATTGATAAACGCTTTGTTCGAAACACGGTTGCCGCCCGGTGTCGGGTAGTTGCCGGTAAAATACCAGTCTCCCGTATGGTTCGGGCAGGCGTCGTACAAGCCTTCCAGCGATTGGTACACGATCTCCACTTCGGCATGTACCTCATCGTCTTTCAGCATCCTGGCTATTTTATGGCTGATCTCTTCAGCGGTAAAGGATTCGTAGATCGCTTTTACATAATTGTGATCCTGCAGGGTGCCTTCTTCCTGGGCTTTCTTACACGCCTTATACGTATCGGTGATAATATGCTCCATACCGGTATCTTTCAACAGGGCAATGGCAGCCTGGAAGGCAATAAACTCGCCCATTTTACTCATATCAATGCCATAGCAGTCCGGGAAACGGATCTGCGGTGCGGAAGACACAATGATGATCTTTTTCGGCCCCAGGCGGTCCAGCATTTTAATAATGCTCTGGCGCAGGGTGGTTCCGCGTACAATAGAGTCATCGATCACCACCAGGGTGTCCACGTCTCTTTGTACCGTACCGTAGGTAATGTCGTATACGTGCTGCACCATTTCATCACGCGAAGCGTCTTCGGTGATAAAGGTGCGCATTTTCACATCTTTGATCGCCAGTTTCTCGATGCGGACCCGGCGACTGATGATCTCTGCCATTTCCTCGTCCGTCATATCGCGCTTGGCTTTGATTTTGGCGATCTTTATTTCTTTCAGGTAATCTTCCAGGCCCTTGATCAGGCCGTAGAATGCTGTTTCAGCGGTATTCGGGATAAAGGAAACAATGGTATTCTTCAGGTCATTGTTGAGGCGCTTCAGTACATTCCCGGCCAGGTTACGGCCAAGTTGCATCCGCTCTTTGTAAATATCGGCATCGCTGCCGCGGCTGAAGTAAATACGTTCAAAACTACAGGCCTTCAATTCGCGTGGAGCCAGGATTTCGGTATGCTTGAAGCGTCCTTCAGCATCCACGATGATCGCATGTCCGGGTTTCAGTTCCTGTACTTCTTCGAGTGGCACATTAAAGGTCGTCATGATGGCAGGACGCTCAGATGCAACGACTACAATTTCATCATTTTTATAGAAGAATGCCGGGCGTATACCATTCGGATCGCGCATCACGAAGCTGTCGCCGTTGCCGATCAGGCCGCTGCAGACATAACCCCCATCAAATAAAGAGGTGGATTCCCGCAGGATTTTTTCAACATCCAGCTGGGCCGGGTTGTTGCGGTCTTCTTTGCACAGGAAGTGATGGATGGTTTCAATCATAGCGCCCAGGTCGCTGCCGGCGGGCGTTGTAATATCGGGTTGTACTTTTCTGAGTATCTCCTCCGTATTGACCAGGTTAAAATTACCGGCCATCATCAGGTTGCGCGTGGGGTTGATATCGGATTTGATAAAAGGATGGCAGAAGTTCACATCGTTCTTACCCTGTGTGCCATAACGCAAATGCCCCAACAACACTTCTCCCATAAAGGGCAGGTAGCCTTTCAGCAGGCCCGGGTGATTGGCGATTTCGGGGTGGGATGCTTCAAGCTCCGCTACCTGGCCGTGGATGTCCTGGAACAGTCGCCCGATGGCGCCTGAACCATTCAGACGCATACGGTGCATAAACTTATATCCGGGCTCTGTATTCAGTTTTACGGTAGCGATACCTGCCCCGTCCTGCCCCCTGTTGTGCTGCTTCTCCATCAGGAGGTACAGCTTATTCAGTGCGTAAAATGTGCTGCCGTAAGCGCGGCGGTAATGAGCGAGCGGTTTCAACAAGCGGATATACGCTAATCCGCACTCGTGTTTAATTTCGTCTGACATCGGACCGCAAAATTAGCGCGCTTTTTGCTAATATCATGTTTGTATTTTCTTAATGAAACGTTGCGGTAAACGAAAAAGCCGGTTCCCTGGAAGAAACCGGCTTTTTACTGAATCAGAATGGATTAAAAAGCAAATGCTGCACCACCTGTAAACCAGCGTTGCGGCATCTTGCTGCCCAGCAGATCGCTGTAGGTTACATCGGTGATGTTATTACAGTTCGCAAAAATGCTCCAGTGTTTGTTGAAATTGAAGCCGATACGGGCATTCAGCAGGAAATAGGAAGGAGATACCGTTGCATTGATCCCTTTCGCTTCCTGTGCTTTTCTTTCCTTATACAGCATGTTTACCGACAGGTTCAGCTTTTTATAGGCATACATCAGGGTTCCCTGTACCATTGTTTTGGCATGGGCTATAATGTAAAACGAGGGTATGGAATCATTGCTTTTGGAATCCAGGAAAGTGGCGCCCAGGTTCAGGTACACATTATGATGCCGTGCCAAGGTCTTTTGGAAGCTCAGTTCCACTTCCACGCCTGTTGTCTGTACCTTTTTTACATTTTTTGCCAAGGCATATACACCTGTGGCGTCCAGGTTGGATTGGCGTGGCATATTGGCGTAAGGCGTTGTTGTCCAGTCAATCACATCATTCTGGTCGCGGTAGAAACCGGTTGCACCCAGTTTAAAGTAATTGCCCAGCCTGGCCGTAGCACCAGCTTCATAGCTCCAGGACTTTTCAGCGGTCAGGTCGGGATTGCCGATGCTGCCGCTTTTTACCAGCGCTTTGTTGTAGTTATTGTAGCGTTCGGTAAAGTCTGCACTCCTGATCGCCCTGCCGGCATTGGCCCTGAGGGTAATATTGGGGAAGACATAAGAGATATTGGCCTGGGGAAGCACAGCAAAACCGTAGTTTTCATCCCAGTCGGAACGCAGGCTTCCGCTCAGGCGCCAGTTCTGTACACTATACAGCATGGTACCAAACAATGCAGCCTGGGCTGTAGTATGGTCACCGCGGTCATTAGAGTTGATCGACCGCTGCGAAAGCTGTGCACCGGCAGAGGTGCTGATCGCATTGCTGAATTTGTGGTTGTTGATGTACTGCGCCAGGGCGTAACCGGAAATATTTTCATTGGCTACAGACGCTTCATTGTACAGGTAGTTATCGCTGGACCTTTTGTACACGACATCAAACTGCTGGCTACCTTTCTGGCCCTGCTGTTTCAGCTGTACCTGGTTCCAGATTGTTGTTACCTTTTCTGTGGCCGTATCGCTGGCAAAGGTGGTGTAGAAATTCTGTGCGGCAAAGTCCCTGCTGTCCAGGCTGCTGCGCAGGGAAAGCTGCCAGTTGTGGCCGAGTTTGAACGCAAGGGAACCGCTTACCGTATGGTTGTTCAGGTAGCCCCTGTTGTTGCCGCGCAGCAGCTGGCCGGTTGTATTGTTGCTCAGCACGCCGATACTTCCGTTGGCTTTTTTACCCGTGATCGCAATACCGGCATCTGCACCAAAGAAGTTGTATTCGCCAGCCGTTCCTTTTACATGACCGTGCATGGCTGTACTGTCGCTGTAACGGTTGAATGTTTTGGTGATCACATTGATCACACCGCCTACAGCCTCTGCGCCATAGGTAGCGGCAGCCGGTCCGCGCAGGATCTCGATGCGTTCGATCTCGGCAGGCGCTACGGGTATATAACTGTTGAAATGCCCGGTGGTCGGATCATTGATCTTCAAACCGTCGATCAGCACCAATACCTGTTGATAGGTACCTCCGCGCAATACGATATCGCTCTGTGCGCCCATCGGCCCACGGGACTGTACTTCTACACCGGGTACATATTTCAGCAACTCGTCCAGGGAGTTGACCGGTAATTGCTGAAACAGCTTACCTTCCAGTACGGTGATGTTCCGCCCGGTTTCATTGCTTTTCTGAGCGATCCGTGTGGTCGTTACAGACACCGGATCCAGATCAATGTTGGATTGGGCAAAAGCATGGTTTGCCGTTCCGGCAACAAATAAGAATAGAATTTTTTTCATATCATCTCTGTTAAAAACGTGGGCGAAAGTAAGGGCAAGTGACCTCTCATAAGTCAGCCCTTCCGCAAAACATTTATTTACAATTCATAACGAAGCAATTAAAAACAATACAAAAGCACTTTGTCCGAAATAATAGGTGCAGATGAACAACAAGCGTTTATTTTTGCGGCATGCCCGATCAAAATATCATCCTGATTGTATGCAACCGTGTCCCTTATCCATTGAAGGACGGAGGGGCGCTGGCGATGTATGCTATGATCAGGGGCTGGCATGAGTTGGGGAAAAAAGTGTACCTGCTGGCCATGAACACTTCCCGCCACAGGGTCGGGGAAAATGAAATACCACCACTGTTTCGTGCCATTTCAGGATTTGAAATGGTGGATATCCATACGGATATCCAGCTGCTGCCTGTGCTCGGCAACCTGTTCTTCAGCAACAAACCCCAGCATGCTGAGCGGTTTTACAACCGCCACTTTTCTGACCGCCTTGCAGCAGCGATCAAAAAAATAAATCCCGGTATCATACAGCTCGAAAGCATTTATCTGCACGAATATGCTGCAGTGATCCGCCAACATAGCAAAGCCTTACTGATGCAGCGCTTGCATAATGTGGAAGAAGAAGTATGGAAACGCCTGGCAACAGAGACAACATCCGTGCTCAAAAAACTGTATCTGCAAAACCTGGCCAAACGCATCGCCCGCTACGAACGTAAGGTATGGGCCGAATCCGACGCCCTGGTGGCCATCTCCAATCCCGACGCCAACTATATCCGGCATTCAGGTTGCAATACGCCAATGCTCAGCATTCCCTATGGCATCAATATAGCATCCGATAAGCTGCCCCCCTGCACGATACAGGGATGGCCGGCGTATCACATCGGCGCTATGGACTGGCGCCCCAATGTGGAAGCCATGGAGTGGATGCAGCAATCAATTGTCCCGGTCATTACCAGCCAAGCTCCGGACTTTTCCTTTCAGTTTGCAGGACGGAATATGCCGGAACAGTTTAAGACTTGTACTGACCCCTCATTCTTTTGCGCAGGTGAAGTGGACAATGCTGCGGACTTTATGGCCGGCAAAAAAATACTGCTGGTTCCGGTACGCTCAGGATCAGGCATCCGCGTAAAGACCCTGGAAGCCATGGCTGCAGGCAAACTGGTGATCAGCACCGGTGTAGGGATACAGGGTATCGATGCGCTGGACAGAATCCATTTTCTCAAAGCAGACACGCCACAAGAGTTTGCCGCAGCAGTGCAGTGGTGCACCCAACACCCGGAACACGCACAGCGCATCATCGCCAATGCTTTCGACCTTCTGCAGGAAAACCATAATCAGCAAACGCTCATGCAGCGCTTGTCCGGATTTGTAGAAAAATTATCATAGTGACTACATTTTATTGCTCAAATTTGTAAGCAATAAAATGAAACAAGGGTATGAAGATCTTTTCTGCAGCACAAATAAAGGCCTGTGATGCCTACACTATACATGCTACCGGTATCACTTCGGCCGATTTGGTCGAAAGGGCTGCAAATGCCTGTGCGGAGCACATTACCGCGCGTTTCTCAACGGACACACCATTCGTATTGCTTTGCGGCATGGGCAATAATGGAGCAGATGGCCTGGTGCTGGCGCGCATTTTATTACAGCACAACTATGCCATCAAAGTTTTTGCCCTGCAGCATCGCACAGAGATTTCTCCCGAAAACAAAGCCAATCTGAACAAACTGCTGCGCATCAATGCAGCCTTGGTAGAATATGTGGAACCGGAGACTTTCTTGGCAGACTTACCCGCACAGGTAGTCATTATCGATGCGGTACTCGGCACAGGCTTAAGTCATGGTGTCACCGGTTGGATGGCAGATTTCTTCGAACATATGAATCATCTGCCCAATTACAAGATCGCTATTGATATGCCCAGCGGCTTACCGGCAGACAATTTGCCGGCAGTGGGGGAAGCGGTCTTATCGGCCAATGAGACCCTAAGCTTTCAATTGTACAAACGCAGTTTTCTGCACCCGGAAACAGCCCGGCACTGCGGCATGATACACCTGCTGGATATCGGTCTGCATCCCACTTTCATTGAAGCGACACATACCCATTACCAGACTGTTGAAGAAGACTGGGTAGCCTCTTTTATCAGGCAACGGGAACCCTTTTCTTATAAAAATCAACACGGACACACTTTTTTGATCGGGGGTAGTAAGGGTAAAAGCGGTGCTGTGGTACTGGCAGTGAAAGCGGCACTGCGCTCAGGGGCCGGGCTGGTCAGCAGCATCATACCCGAGCACTGTTATATCCCGGTACAAACCTCGGCACCCGAGGCCATGTGCCATACTTCAGGAACAGGACACCTGGAAGAGATCGGGCATCAGGAGCAGGCGACAGCCTTTGGTATAGGTCCGGGCATGGGCACCGATGATGCCACGATTCGGGCTTTTGCAAAGTTTATGGATCATACCGACTTGCCTACGGTATTTGATGCGGATGCGTTGAACATACTGGCACAGCACCAGGAACTGATGAATAAAATACCGGAAAACTCCATCCTGACACCTCATGTGGGAGAATGCGAACGCCTGTTTGGCAAAAGCAGCAACAGCATGCAAAGGGTAGAACACGTGCGCATGCAGGCCATGAAGTATAAGGTCTGTATCGTACTCAAAGGCCACCGCACGGTAATCGTTACGCCCGACGGTGACTGTTTTTACAACACAAGCGGCAATGCCGGGATGGCAAAGGGCGGCAGCGGTGATGTGCTGACGGGGCTGCTGGCAGGCTTAATGGCTCAGGGATACTCCGCAGACAAGGCGGCTTTGCTGGGTGTTTACCTGCACGGCCTCTCCGGCGATATCGCGGCACAATACCTGGGACAGCAGGCTATGAATGCCGGCGATCTGATCCCTTACCTGAGCCAGGCCTGGCAAAAGTTATCAAAAATGTAAATTTGTTTGGGCTATAGGTTCTGGCCCATCGTTCGACTACATTTGAGCATCCGAAACTAAAAAAATATGGAAAAAGAAAAATCTAAAGTGCTGCTCGTGGAAGACGATACCAACTTTGGTATTGTCCTTAAGAATTTCCTCGAACTGAATGACCTGATTGTAGAACTCTGCCGCGACGGTATCCTCGGCCTGGCCGCCTTCCGCCGTGAAAAATTTGATATATGCCTGCTGGATGTCATGATGCCCAATATGGACGGCTTTACATTGGCAGAAGAGATCCGCAATGTGGATCCTGATGTTCCCTTGTTCTTTCTTTCTGCCAAAAGCATGAAAGACGATATCCTGAATGGTTACAAACTGGGCGCTGACGACTACATCACCAAACCTTTTGACAGCGATGTATTGCTGCACAAGATCAAAGCGGTGCTGA
>DATJDO010000183.1:0-2780 GCA_035497375.1 Chitinophagaceae bacterium
TACTTTGTCGCCATCACCCCCAATATGGAGCCTGGAATGGTAAAGACGGCAAAAAGCAGGCCGGCCCTGTAGTCTATCCTGCCGATACGGGCATAGGCCAGGGAACCGGAGATCGCATTACAAGCCACCAGGCCCATAGAAATAGCGGTCACTACTTCGGGCGACAACTCCGGGTGCGTCAGCAGTAAAAGTGGCACCAGGATAAATCCTCCGCCCGCACCGATGAGTGTGCCCAGTGTACCAATCAGGAAGCCTGCGCAAAGCAGCACGAAAAAATTATCCATTGATCACAGAATATCCGGCAAAACTAAACAATAAGAAAGGGATTCATGGTTTCCTCTTTATAAATCCGCAGGCCGGAGGACAAAAAATAAGACCTGTAAGGTTTTAAAAACCTTACAGGTCTGGATATTTGAAACCTTATCGGTCTGCATGCCCCTCAGATCAGTCGCAACAGATTTATGTCCAGGCCGAAACAATACCGCCCATGATCATAAAGGAAATGGCCCAATAGCCCCAGTTGATCCAGATGTACTTCCAGCTTTTGCGCTCAAACATAGCGTTCGTAGCGACCACGGGCAACACCAGCAACAGTGCCGCCATAAAGCCATGCAGCATGCCGTGTTTGAAGGTGCGGAATTCAGTGCCATAAGTGTCCATCAGGTGCTTGAATAAAGCACCGACTTCCGAATTCGGATCTTTGATTTCTGCATCGTGATGCGCCAGCATAGACCAAACATGCATCTGGTGAATGACCAGGAACTGCATAAAAAAGGCGATCAGAAAAGAAAACACAAAGGCCAGCCCGAAGATCAGGGCCATATTCGCATTTTTTATTTTCTCTTCGGTCACAGCGGCTTCGCGCATCCAGACAGATCCCATTACTTTAGGATTGTACCAGATAAAACCCATCACCATGGGTACCAGTGCCGCTACCAGCACTGCGATCAAATTTTGTTGCATAAATATTTATTTTGTTTTGTGAAGATAGATTTGCCTCTATAAACGCACAAGTATAGCGGTAGAAAATCCCCCTTTCCCTACCCCTTCTTTTGAGGAGGGGTGCCGGTCTGCATGCATGTCAAATTTCGAAAACTGAAGTTTGGGAGGCATTCCTCCATTATTTTTGCCCCTCCCAAAACACGTTTTTTAGTTTAAAACAATTGAATGCTCACTAAAGATACCATGCTCAAAGCCTACCGCCTGATGATGACGGCGCAGGCGATGGCAGATATATACGAAGCGAACCGACCGCTTTGCAAATACGTACACAGTACCTCCCGCGGCCATGAAGCCATACAGCTGGCCACAGGCTTTCTGCTGGAGAAAGACGACTGGGTGAGCCCTTACTACCGCGACGAAAGCCTGATGCTGGGCATGGGCCACCGCCCTTACGAAATGATGTTGCAATTGCTGGCCAAGAGCGACGACCCCTTTACCGGCGGCAGGGCTTACTACAACCACCCCAACAGCCGCAGGGAAGACCTGCCGAAGATCATCCACCAAAGCAGCGCCACCGGCATGCAGGTGATCCCCACCACCGGCCTGGCACAAGGCATTCAATACCAGGAAACACAACAACTAAAACAATATGAAATCCCTCCTGTAGTCATCTGCTCCCTGGGCGATGGCAGCGTTACAGAAGGAGAGGTCAGCGAGGCCTTCCAGTTTGCCTGCCTGCACCAGCTTCCCATCATCTACCTGGTACAGGACAATGACTGGGGCATATCGGTGAGCAGCGACGAAGCCCGGACGATGAACGCCTTTGAATACGCAGCTGGCTTTAAAGGCCTGGAGCGCGTACAGGTAGACGGCAGTGATTTTGAAGACGCATACAAAACAATGGAGTATACCATAGACTGGGTACGCAAGGAGCGTAAGCCTATACTGGTGCACGCCACGGTACCCCTGCTGGGGCACCATACCTCCGGCGTGCGCAAGGAGTGGTACCGCACCGAAGAAGACCTGGCCAAGCACTATGCCGATGACCCTGTGGTAAAGCTGCGTAAAAAACTGTTGGCCAAAGGAGTAAAAGAAGAAGTACTGGCGAAGATCGAAGCAGAAGAAAAGAACTTTATTGCCGCAGAATTTGCCGCTGCCGTTGCCGCCCCGGAACCGGACCCTGCCGGTGTAATGGAACACGTATTTACCCCCACTCCGGTAACGCGGGAGACGGGTGTACGCGCTCCCGAAGGCAAAGAAAAAAGCATGATGGTAGACTCTGCCCTCCATGCCATAGAAGAGATTTTACAACAATACCCCAATGCCCTGTTTTACGGGCAGGACGTCGGCAGGCGCCTGGGCGGTGTATTCCGCGAAGCGGCGACACTGGCCGATAAGTTCGGCGACGAACGCGTGTTCAACACCGCTATACAGGAAGCATACATCATCGGATCTACGATCGGGCTGAGTGCCCTGGGCCTGAAACCTATTGTAGAGGTACAGTTTGCCGACTATATCTACCCGGCCATCAACCAGTTGGTGACAGAGATCAGCAAATCTTGTTACCTGAGCTGTGGCAAATACCCTGTTTCCTGTATTCTCCGTGTACCGATCGGGGCTTATGGCGGTGGCGGGCCTTACCATAGCGGCAGCGTGGAGAGCACACTGGCCACCATCAAAGGCATCAAGATCGCCTACCCCAGCAATGTGGCAGACATCAAGGGCCTGATGAAGGCAGCCCTCCTGGACGGCAACCCTGTGGTGATGCTGGAGCACAAGGGCCTGTACTGGAGTAAAGTACCGGGCACGGAAGATGCACGCATGCCGGAGCCGGACAG
>DATJDO010000184.1:0-18199 GCA_035497375.1 Chitinophagaceae bacterium
GCGACAACGCTCCGTGTGAGAACGTTTGCCCGGTATCGGCTACCAACCACAGCAGCGAGGGACTGAACCAAATGGCTTATAACCGTTGTATCGGTACCAAATATTGCGCTAACAACTGTCCTTATAAAGTTCGTCACTTCAACTGGATGGACTGGAACGGTGCAGACTGCTTCGACGACAACTTGTATGAAGATGGCCGCCGTGACGATATGAACGACGACCTGACCCGCATGGTGCTGAACCCCGATGTTACCGTTCGTAGCCGTGGTGTGATGGAAAAATGCTCCTTCTGCGTTCAACGCCTGCAGGAAGCGAAACTGGAAGCGAAAAAAGAAGGTACACCGATCAAAGACAAGCATCTGACTACTGCGTGCGCAAGCGCCTGTGCTGCTGGTTGCTTCACCTTTGGTAACGTAAACGACCCGGAAAGCAAGATTGCCAAACTGCGCAACGAAACAGATAAAGAAAGGGTATTCTACGTACTGGAACAATTGCACGTACTGCCCAACGTAAACTACCTGTCCAAAATCAGGAACACAGATAAAATCACAGCCGGCAGTAGCGAAGACCTGATGGTCAACAAAAGCAAACTGATCAGCTAAGAACAAAAAGATTTTAAGTTAAAGATTTAGCACATTGATACAACGGCCGGGCCACACCGCTCACCGTCATTAAAAAATAAAAAGCAATTATGCACTTAAAGTACGAATCCATAGTTAGAGAGCCGCTGGTAGATGGGAATAAGACCTATCGCCAGGTAACAGAGGATATTGTAAGCCCGATTGAGAAGAAACCAGGGAAAATGTGGTATGTCGGATTTTTCATTTCTCTGATACTCTTAGGCTTTGGCGCATTTTCAGTATTCTGGGAAGTTTACTTCGGTATCGGGGTATGGGGTATCAACCGTACTGTCGGATGGGGTTGGGATATCACCAACTTCGTATGGTGGGTAGGTATCGGTCACGCCGGAACCCTGATCTCTGCGATCCTGCTGATCTTCCGCCAGGGCTGGCGTACCGGTGTAAACCGTGCGGCAGAGGCAATGACGATCTTCGCGGTAATGTGTGCGGGCCAGTTCCCGATCTTCCACATGGGCCGTGTATGGGATGCGATGTTTGTATTGCCTTACCCGAATACACGCGGTCCTTTATGGCCCAACTTTAACTCGGCCCTGCTTTGGGACGTATTCGCGATCTCTACTTACTTTACTGTTTCTCTTTTGTTCTGGTACTCCGGCCTGGTTCCTGACTTTGCAACCATCCGCGACCGTGCTAAAACAAAGTTCCGCAAACGTGCTTATGGTCTGGCATCTTTTGGCTGGACGGGTACTGCTAAAAACTGGCAGCGTTTTGAATCATTGTCATTGGTACTCGCCGGTCTGTCTACACCGCTGGTACTTTCCGTACACACGATTGTATCCTTTGACTTCGCCACTTCGGTTATTCCCGGATGGCATACAACGATCTTCCCTCCGTACTTCGTTGCGGGTGCGATTTTCTCCGGATTTGCGATGGTACAAACCCTGCTGATCCTGGTGCGTAAAATCCTGGGTTTGGAAGAGTATATCACTTTAGGCCATATCGAGGCGATGAACAAAGTAATCGTATTGACCGGTTCTATCGTGGGTGTCGCTTATCTGACCGAACTGTTCATGGCCTGGTACAGCCAGGTGGTGTACGAGCAGGATGCGTTCAACTGGCGTATTATCGGACCATACTGGTGGAGTTACTGGGCAATGATGACCTGTAACGTGGTGTCTCCGCAGTTGTTCTGGTTCAAGAAACTGCGCCGCAATATCCCGTTCACTTTCATTATGTCTATCGTGGTGAATATCGGTATGTGGTTCGAGCGTTTTGTAATCATCGTTACGTCACTGTACAGGGATTACCTGCCCGGTAGCTGGACTTACTATAGCCCTACATGGCCAGAGGTTGGTTTCTACATCGGTACATTCGGTCTGTTCTTCACCTGCTTCTTCCTGTTTGCCAAGTACTTCCCGGTAGTGGCTGTGGCAGAGATCAAGTTTGTACTGAAAACATCCGGTGATAACTATAAGAGAGAGATGCTGAAAGAAGATGAAAAACCTCTTGAAGAATTCGTTCACGAGAACAGTCATCACTAAATAATAAATTACTAAACAGAATAAAGAAAAACCACGCGGTACGTTTGATTTTTCATTTTTCATTTTTCATTGACTAAGAAATGGCTATAAAGAAATTTGCGGTTGCTTGCTACGATACAGAGGATACCTTGTTTCCTGCTGTAGAGAAAGTGCGCCACAGCGGCTATAAATTACATGATGTCTACACGCCTTTCCCTGTTCACGGATTGGATGTGGCTATGGGTTTGAAAGAAACAGACCTGCACGTTGCCGGTTTTATCTTCGGATTGACAGGTACGAGTACAGCGGTTGGTTTTATGTCCTGGATTTTTACTTCAGACTGGCCGGTCAATTTCGGTGGTAAACCGCACTGGTCTTTACCTGCGTTTATTCCCATTACTTTCGAGCTTACAGTATTGTTTGCTGCGGTAGGTATGGTATTGACCTATTGCTACCTGAACCAGATTATGCCAGGTGTAAAGAAGCATATCTTCCATCCCCGCCAGACAGACGATTACTTTGTGGTAGTATTGGAGCTGAACGAGCATAGCTCCGAAGAAGAAGCCCTCGCTTTCCTGAATACAACAGGTGCGTTGGAAACCAATATTCAGCAAGCAGAAGAAGGCTGGTGGTATGGCCGCTGGGACGAAAAGGAAGCCTACGAATTAGCATAATTCCGGATTTCAGAACAACAAACGAAAAAGATTTTTTTAAACGATATTATGAATAAGACCCGAAGCATAGTAGTAGCAAGCCTTTTAGCAGGTGTGGGTTTGATGTCCTGCAACAGCGGCAATATGCGTCGTAATCCCGGTAAGGTCTACGCTCCGGATATGACCTACTCCCGTGCGTACGATGCGTATACCAGCAATCCCAATTTTGCTGACGGACAAACCAGCCGTGTACCGGTAACAGGTGCTGTAGCGATCGGCCACGATCTGCCCGACCACCTGGTGGAAGGAGATACCAACGCCTACAGAACGTTCAACACCAGCTACCGTTTCAATGAAGCGGAACTGAAAGAAGGTGGCCGTTTGTACATGATCTATTGCGGCATCTGCCACGGTGGAGACCTGGACGGAAACGGACCTCTGTATGCCAGCGGTAAATTCGCTGCTATGCCGGCTAATTTCAAAGACGGCAAATACCAGGCTATGAGTGTGGGAACGATGTATGCAGCGATCAAATACGGTAAGAACCTGATGGGTTCTTATGCCAGTCAGCTGAACATTAAACAACGCTGGCAAGTGATCGCCTATATCAAAAAGATACAATCTGAGAACGGCGGAGCACCCTTTACAATGGGTGCCACTTCTGTAGCAAAGGATACAAGCAAAGCAGCGACTGCTCCAATAGTTGCAGATGCAGCGACAGCAAAGCACAAATAGAAAGCGAATTAGAACAGCATTTTAAAGGATTTTATAAATAAAAACAAATGAACGAACGTTTTGAAGTACCCGCCCGCTTACGCAATACCAGCCTGGTATTGTTGCTTGTGGGTGCCCTCACTTTAATAGCGGGAATGATCGGATTGCTGAATTGCTCAGATGCTGCTACGGCAGAAACGAGCCACATCCGTTTCTGGGCAGGCCTGCTGCACAACTCTGTTTACTTTGCCTTCCTGGCTATCATCAGCGTATTCATTCAGGCTGCCTCTTCTCTGGCGCATGGTGGCTGGATTGTAGCTTATCGCCGTGTACCCGAATCTATCGGCGCCAACTCATGGTTGTTTACCGGTATCGCAGGTGTCGTGGTTATCCTGATTATCCTTGTATTTAAAGATCATCATGGTCACAACCCGATCTACCATTGGGTAAACCCGCACGGAGACGAGGTGCTGGAAGGAAAGAGCCCCTTCCTGAATAAAGGAATGGTGATCGGATTTACCGTGGCTACTATTATTTTGTGGGGCTTTTTTGGCCGTAAGTTCAGAGCTATGTCTATTGCCCAGGAGTCTGCACCTAAAAACAGTACCAAAGGTTATTTCAAATTCATGGTATGGGCTGCCTTGTTCCTCGTTGTATTCGCACTGACTATGATGAGCACACTGCCCTGGATGTGGATCATGAGTATCGATGCGCACTGGTACTCTACCCTGTTCAGCTGGTATGTGTTTGCCAGTTCCCTGGTAGGTGGTATGTCTGTGATCCTGCTTTGGGTAGTATATCTTAAAAACGACGGCAAATTGCAGATCGTACACAAAGAGCACATCCATGACCTGGGTAAATTCATGTTTGCGATCTCCGTATTCTGGACTTACCTGTGGTTTGCACAGTACATGCTGATCTGGTATGCGAATATCCCTGAGGAAACAACGTATTTCATTACCCGTCAACATGGTCCGTACAGCATCCTGTTCTATGGTGGTTTCATCATCAACTTCTGTATGCCGCTGATCATCCTGATGTCCCGTCCGAGCAAAAGAAACTACTTTACCGTTACCGCTATGGCCCTGATCATTATCTTCGGTCACTGGCTGGATTTCTACCAGATGATGATGCCCGGCCCGCTGGGTGCACACTGGACGATCGGATGGTATGAGCTGGGTCTGTTTGCAGGTTTTGCCGGTCTGATGATATTTACCGTTTCAAGAACATTGTCCAAAGCTTCACTGGTTCCTCATAACAATCCATTGCTGAAGGAGTCAGTAATCCACATCAGCTAAGAACAAAGCTTTCTGAGAATAGAATATAATACGTTTAAAAACATTAGTGATATAATAAGATGTCCATATTTATAACAGTAGCAATAATTTTCCTGGTGCTGATGATAGTGTACCAGATCGCCCAGGCAAGTGAGTACGCAGCAGCTTTGCGCGCTACAGAAAAAGAACGTCAGAAGAAAACCAACTATCTCATGGCTTCACTGCTGGTGGCCTTCTTCTTCTTTGGCCTGTACGCCATTTGGCAATGCCATTTCTCCCTGCTGGACAGGATGCTGCCCAAATCGGCTTCCAAGCAAGGTGAGGCGTATGATATGATGTTCAAAGTGACGCTGATCACTACTGGTATCGTATTCTTCATTACGCATGCGCTGCTGTTTTGGTTTGCGTTCAAATACAAAGCTACTGACGACAGGAAGACCTCTTTCTTCTTCGCACACAACAACAAACTGGAGTTGATCTGGACCACAGTGCCGGCTATTGTGATGGCAGTATTGGTGGCCATTGGTCTGCGCAACTGGATGACGGTTACTTCTGCGGCCCCTGCCGATGCTCACGTTGTAGAGATTGTAGGGAAACAATTTAACTGGATTGTTCGCTATCCGGGTACAGACAAAGTACTGGGTAAAAGAAACTTCCGCGATATCAACGATGCCACCAACGTACTGGGTATCGACGAGAAAGACCCTGCCAGCAAAGACGATATCGTAGCACAAAATGGTGAAATGCACCTGGTGGTGGGCAAACCTGTAAAACTGATCATCGGTTCAAGGGATGTGATCCATGATGTGGGTCTGCCGCACTTCCGCCTGAAAATGGATGCTGTTCCGGGTATTACTACGACACTGTGGTTTACTCCGAGCATCACTTCTGCGGAAATGAAAGAGATTACGAAGAACCCAAATTTTGTATATGAAATTTCCTGTGACCAGATGTGTGGTAAAGGCCACTATTCCATGAGGGGAACGATCATTGTAGAAACACAGGCTGAGTACGATAAATGGCTGGCCAGCCAGGCACCTTACTTCGCCCCCCCTGCAGCTGCTCCCGCTGCAGACTCTGCAACAACAGCCACACCAGCAGTAGCAGTTAAATAAAAGCAGGCGATAGATAGAAGCATTATTTTTGCTCCCCGGAGCAACTTACCAATAAGATTTTTTAAAGACAATGAGTAACGAAGCAATAGTACACGGAGTACATGACGCACATGCCACACACGCAGATGAGCATCATCATGCGCACGAGCATCACGAACAGCATTTCTTTTCCAAGTATGTCTTCAGCATGGATCATAAGATCATTGCCAAGCAATTCCTGATCACAGGGATTATCTGGGCAATTATCGGAGCGCTGATGTCGGTATTTTTCCGCTTGCAACTGGGTTTTCCGGACAAAACCTTCCCGATTATGGAAAAATTTCTGGGAGAGTGGGCTAAAGGCGGTAAACTCGACCCCGAATTTTACTATGCATTGGTGACCATGCACGGAACCATCCTTGTATTCTTCGTATTGACTGCCGGTTTGAGCGGTACCTTTGCGAACCTGCTGATACCACTGCAGATCGGTGCACGTGATATGGCGTCTCCCTTTATGAATATGCTGTCTTACTGGTTCTTCTTTGTTGCCGGTGTGATTATGTTCATCTCCCTGTTCCTGCAAACAGGTCCTGCATCCGGCGGCTGGACAACGTATCCTCCTTTGAGTGCCTTGAAAGAAGCCTCCCTGGGTTCGGGTACCGGTATGGATCTCTGGCTGGTCAGTATGTCGTTATTCGTTGTCTCTTCCCTGCTAGGCGGTCTGAACTATGTATCTACGATCCTGAATATGCGTACAAAAGGTATGACGATGACCCGCATGCCCTTGACGATCTGGGCTTTGTTCTTCACAGCCGTATTGGGTATCTTATCTTTCCCTGTATTGTTCTCCGGATTTGTCCTGTTGATCTTCGACCGTAGCTTCGGTACTTCTTTCTACCTTTCTGAAATCTTTATCGGTGGTAAAGCCTTACCTAACGTTGGTGGTTCGGCGATCCTGTACCAGCATTTGTTCTGGTTCCTGGGTCACCCTGAGGTATACATCATTATGTTGCCGGGTATGGGTATGGCTTCGGAAATCCTGTCTACCAATAGCCGTAAGCCAATTTTCGGATATTTTGCGATGATTATTTCCCTGGTAGGTATTACTGTACTGGCCTTCCTGGTATGGGCGCACCATATGTTTGTGACCGGTATGAGTCCGTTCCTGGGTTCGATCTTCGTATTGCTGACCCTGCTGATCGCTGTACCGTCTGCGGTAAAAGTGTTCAACTGGCTGACAACGATCTGGCGCGGTAACATCCGTTTTACCCCGGCCATGATGTTTGCCCTTGGTTTTGTATCCCTGTTTATCTCCGGTGGTCTCACCGGTATCTTCCTGGGTAACTCAGCTCTGGATATTCACCTGCACGATACGTACTTCGTAATTGCCCACTTCCACATTGTAATGGGTGTATCGGCCTTCTTCGGTATGTTTGCCGGTATCTACCACTGGTATCCGAAGATGTTCGGCCGCTTTATGAACAAGCCACTGGCCTACATTCACTTCTTTGTGACGTTTATCGGCGCTTACCTGATCTTCTGGCCGATGCACTATGAAGGGATTGCTGGTATGCCCCGCCGTTACTACGATTACAGCGCCTGGGAATCTTTCAAAAACTTTACTTCCCTGAATGCATTCATCAGCGTAGTGGTTATTATTGTATTCTTCGCACAGTTGCTGTTTGTATTCAACTTCTTCGCCAGTATCTGGAAAGGCCGTAAAGTAACCACGCAAAACCCATGGGGATCTACTACACTGGAGTGGACGACACCGATCAACCCAGGGCACGGAAACTGGGAAGGCGATATCCCTGAGGTACACCGCTGGAGCTACGACTACCGCGACGATGGTCATGGTAATGACTTTATCCCTCAGACCACGCCTTTGCGTCCGGGTGAAGAATCCCATTAATATTTACCTTAGTCTTATACTGAATGCCCCGGGTTTCCGGGGCATTTTACTTGTGCAATGCTTCGCGCTCCGACGGTAGGCGGCGTCAGTACAAAAGTATCGCGTGCTGCGGTGGGCACTATTCCGGTCGCGATAGTACCAGCTTGTAGTATCGCGTGGTGATTTACAAATCAGACATGAGTTTAATTTTAACGCAGTATACCCTGCGAGACCTATAGTTTATTACCAATATACCCTAAGTTTGTATCCTTAAGTTTACCGATGCGCGTGTTACTCCGTTTTGCTGCCTTGTTCCTGTTTCTTTCGTGGTTTGGTGTTGCTTCTGCGCAGGAAAAACCGTCCGCAAAAATACCGCGTGTCTTGTTCCTGCTCGACGGCTCTTCCAGTATGGCGGAAGACTGGACAACGGGCCGTAGCCGCTTCCAACAGGCAGGCCGTTTTATCTTAGCGCTGGTAGACAGCCTGAGTAAAGCCAATGATGAAGTAGAATTCGGTTTGCGGGTATTCGGGCATCAATACCCGGCCCAGCAAAAAAACTGCTACGATACCAAACTGGAGATCAAATTTTCACGCTACAATACAGTGCAGATGCAGGCCCGGCTCGAAGCCCTGCACGGCTATGGAGTGTCGCCGATTGCTTATTCACTGAGCGAGGCGGCGATGGAAGATTTTGGCAATGAAAATAAGTATGCCTACAGTATTGTGCTGGTGACCGATGGCGGTGAAAGCTGCGATGGTGATATCTGTAAAGTGGTGAACGACCTGCTGCAGCGCAAAATCTTTTTCAGGCCCTATATCGTCAGCCTGGTGGACTATGCCCCGCTCAGAGACCTGTATCGTTGCCTGGGTACTTTCCTCACCGTATCCGAAGAGCGGGGAATGGTGCCTGCGATCAGCAAGATCACAGATGCCCACCGGGAGGGTTTTATAAGGGCTAAAACGGGAACAGTGATCCCGGTAATGCCGGAGGTGAAAAAACAGGATCCGCCACCCGCAGTCGTAAAGGAAGAGTCTAAAAAACCTGTGGAAGCGGTGAAGCGTGATACCACCCCTGTTCCGCCCGCAATCAAACAAGACCCCAGAAAAATAGTAGTGCCGGTAAAAAAGGATAGCATTATCCCACCGGCCAAGATTGTTGAAGAACCTCCTAAGCCCAAGCTGCAGGAGCGTGACC
The DNA here is from genome assembly GCA_035497375.1 of Chitinophagaceae bacterium. GTDB lineage: Bacteria > Bacteroidota > Bacteroidia > Chitinophagales > Chitinophagaceae > Rurimicrobium. The sequence goes on from DATJDO010000184.1 coordinate 8,926, forward strand.
GTCGTGTCTTTAACATGATCAAGCTCAAAACACAGCTGAAGACCTTCAAAACGATTGTCATTGATCCTCCTACACCGGATTTCATTCCAGTGCCGCCCTTCAGGATGGTTGATGTCGGCGGGCCTCCCCCGGCCCCGGTAGAGCGGAAGAAAGAAAGTTCTTTCCTGCCCTTGCGTAACCACCAGCCTAAAATCGTACGTACTGTTGCACAGCCCAAGCCACGGAGTGTGCCTGTACCGCCATTTGTGATGGTAAAGTTGAAAATGGTCCCCGAAACCACAGCGGCAACCAGGCCGGGCGATACCATTGTGATACCGATCACTATCAAACAGGACCCTAAGCCTGTAATCAAACCGGTAGTGAAACCTACTGAAAAGCCAGTGGTGAAAAAAGCGGACGCAACCTATGTTGTCGAAAAGAGCCCGAGCCAGGAAACGATGGTAGAAATCTATTTTACAGACGGTAACGGCAAGTTTTATTCTACTACACCACAGATCCTGTTTACCAATCCCAATACCAATGCGCCGGCGCATAAGTTTTACCGGACAGTGGACCCCGATGGAAATCCTGACCCGGTCAAATCTCCTTCAGGAAGCTTTAACATCAGTGTAGTCGGCAGCGACCGTACCTTCCTGAAGTCCGTCGAGATCGCAGCGAATATGAAAAACAAAGTCGTGATCACAGTCAGTGGCGGTTCCCTGCAATTTGTATGGAAGGATGGAGATAAGCGCCCGGTAAGCCAGTACTATGCCGTGGTCAAAAGAAACTTTGTTCCCCAACCCATGGTCAGGCAACAGTGCGATACTGTGATGCCTTATCCTCCCGGCAATTACCATATCGAGATCAATACCTTACCCGTCAGCGTACGCTCTACAGACCTTACCTTTGGTGCCACCACTACGATACAAGTGGATAAACCAGGCAAAATGCAGGTCACTAATACCAACAACCTGGGCAAAGTCACCTTTTATTATTCCCACGGAGACCGCTTCGTACAGTTCCACCAGATGATGGTGAGCGGCAATCCTTCCTCCCAGACACTTGAGCTGCTGCCCGGCCCATATGAGGTGCACTTTTTCCTGGGCTCCGGCCTCCCTGAGAAAATCAAACGTTTTGCAATCAGGGCTAATGAATCCACTATCTTAGAACTAGAATAATACCATGCACATGCCGTCGACTATCGTACAAGAGCTTGATCAGAAAAACCCGCTTTATAAAGGTGTTTTTGACCTGCGGGAAAAAATACTGCGGCAACCACTGGGGCTTTCGCTGCACAACGAAGACCTGAGCGAAGAAGCAGGGGACAGCATATTTGCAGCAGTAAGTGATGGAACGGTGATTGGCTGCGTGATGTTAAGGCCGGCGGGCTCTTCAAAACTGAAGCTCAGGCAAATGGCCGTGGACGGCACCCTACAGCAAAAAGGGATTGGCCGCCTGCTGGTGGAAGCAGCCGAAGCGTATGGCCGGGACAACAATTTTAAGCAAATAGTATTGCATGCCCGGAAGCATGCCATCGGTTTTTATGAAAAACTGGGTTACCAGACAGAGGGTCCGGAATTTGAAGAAGTGGGCATTGCTCATATGCTGATGCAAAAATTATTGTAAGCCGATTATAGCTCCTTTCAGGCGCTGGATCAATAGCGTTACCTTTGCTTTATGTCTTTTTTTACACCCGCCAGTAAACCTTTCCTGATCGCCTGACCCTGCAGTGCTGAATCGCGGGAGCAACTGTGGCAAACAGCCGAGGGTATGAGCGGTTTGCCCGTGCAACTATTTAGGGCAGGCGTGTGGAAGCCGCGTACCCGGCCGGGGTCTTTCGAAGGAAAAGGTGCAGAAGCCCTGGACTGGTTACAAGAGATCAAAAAACACTTTGGTTTTGCCCTGGCTATAGAAGTAGCGGAAGCAGAACATGTGGAACTGGCGCTGAAATACGGAATTGATTCCCTGTGGATCGGTGCCCGCACGACGGTAAATCCTTTCCAGGTGCAACACCTGGCCGACGCCCTGAGGGGCAATGAAATCCCCGTGATGATCAAGAACCCGGTAAACCCCGATGTGGATTTGTGGCAGGGAGCTATCGAACGCATTAAGGCTGCGGGCATCACAGAGGTTGCAGCCATACACCGGGGGTTTTCTGCTTACAAAACTGTCAATAGTTACCGCAATCAACCCAACTGGATCATTCCCGTAGAGCTAAGGCGCCGCATTCCCGGACTGCCCATCTTCTGTGATCCCAGCCATATTACCGGTAAGGCGGCTCTTGTACCGCGGGTCGCGCAAAAAGCAATGGACATCGGTTTTGACGGCCTGATGATCGAAACACATATACACCCGGAAGCAGCACTGACCGATGCGGCCCAGCAACTAAACCCGGCAGCGCTTAAAGAGCTGTTGCAGCAACTGGTGATCCGCAAGGAAATCCCTTCCGGTAGTAGTGGTATCCTGGAGCTGGAATACCTGAGGCAGGTGGCAGATAATATTGATGCAGAAATCATCGATCTGCTGTCGCGCCGTATGGAGATCAGCAGCCAGATGGGTGATATCAAGCGCAGGAACAATATGACCGCTTATCAGCCGGAACGCTGGCGTGAAATCATGGAAACGAGGCGCAGTCAGGGCAGCAAGCTGATGCTGGATGAACAGTACATTTCAGCTCTCTGGCAAATCATTCATGATGAAAGCATCCGTAAGCAACTCGAACAGCCTGTGCAGAATTCAACAAAAAACCTGTAAATTCACCCCCTGTTAAAATAATCCGGTTTTGCTTATACAACATACTGATACACAGGTCCGCTTTGACCAGCAAAAGGAAAACGCTGAGACCTATGTATTGCCTTTTATCGAAAAGACGCATGCCATTAACCCTGCTACCCGGGTGCTGGATGTCGGTTGCGGAGAAGGAGGAGTGCTACAGCCCTTCCTGAAAAGAGATTGTTACTGTTTGGGTGTGGACCTGGAGGAAAGCCGTATCGAAACCGCCAACAGGATACTGAAAGAATACATAGACAAGGGCCAGGCCAACTTTATCGCAAAGAACATTTACGACCAGGATTTCGTGGAGCAATACGCCAATTCCTTTGATATCATCATCCTGAAAGATGTGATTGAGCATGTTCCCGAGCAACAGAAATTCATTCCGCACCTGAGCCGTTTTCTGCGCCCCGGGGGGCAGATATTTTTTGGTTTCCCTCCCTGGTATATGCCATTCGGCGGGCATCAGCAAGTCTGCGTCAGCAAATTGGCGAGCAAGATGCCCTATTATCACATTTTACCCCGCAGCCTGTATATCCGCCTGCTCAAACTGATGGGTGAGTCGGAGAGCACGGTAAAAACCCTCGTGGAGATATGGGACACCAGCATTACCATCGGTCAGTTTGAGCGGTATGTCAAAGAAGCGGGACTTAAAATTGTGAACAAGCAGCATTACCTGATCAACCCGATCTATAAGTATAAATTCGGTTTGAAACCCAGGAAGCAGGCTGCATTTATAGGCTATATACCGTATGTGCGCAATTTTGTGACCACTTGCGTCTACTATACGGTAGGGCTTTAGTGCCAGAGTCTTAAAATTCCGGAAAGAATATGCGATACAGCTTTACCGACTTTTACCACCTTCCCTTTGTGGAAATCGTCGTACGGGCGCTCGCTGTGTACCTGTTCATTATCCTCGCTTTGCGCGTATTTGGCAAAAAGGAACTGGCGCAATTATCTGTTGTAGACCTGGTTTTTATCCTGCTCATCAGCAATGCTGTACAAAACGCGATGGTAGGTCCGGATACCAGCCTTGCAGGCGGTCTTGTTGCTGCCGCTGCATTGTTTGCTGCTAATTATACATTTAAAAAGCTGCTGTATAAAAGCGAACGCCTGAACAAATTACTGCAGGGCGATCCCATTTTGCTTATTTATAACGGGGTGGTACAGGAAAAAAATTGCCGGCAGGCAGAAATTTCCCTGGCAGAACTGCATGCTGCCATCCGGGAGCACGGAGTCGACGACATTACAGAGGTAAACCTGGCCATGCTCGAAGTAGATGGCAACATCAGCGTGATCAGTACCAACTACGAGAAGCGCAGCACCATACCCAGGAAACATAAGCTAAAAGCCCGGATCGTACGCAGCTAAACGATACAATATCATGTCTGTACAAAAAGAAAAAGCCCGTTTTGCATTCGAAGTCCTCAGGCGCTTTGCCCCTTATATGGACCACCGTAACGAACAGCTGGAGCAAACAGAAGTGCTGCTGGAGCAATTCGAGATCCTGGCAGAGTCGCTGCAAGGCCTGGAGGAAGCACAAAAAGCAACATTCCGCTCCTTCATGGAACTGTTTAGCACCTTTATTGACGGGCAGGAGCAGTTGCATGAGGAGTTGAAAACAGCTTATGGTTATTTGTCGCAGCAAACCGTATACTTGATTACCCCTCCCTCGGACACTGAAGATTGATGTTCTGCCATTGCTTATAAGTGCACTTAAGCCTGTATCAGTATAAATTTCCCTGCCCGGCATAGTAATGCCGCTGCCTTTTAGTAATTTTGCCACCTCATAAAACAAACAATCTAAAATAACTCCCACATGGAAAATCAGGAACAACAACAACTGAACATAGAGCTGACCGAAGAAATGGCGGATGGCCAGTACGCAAACCTTGCCATCATCACCCATTCATTTGCCGAATTTATCATCGATTTCGTCAATGTAATGCCCAATACACCCAAGTCTAAAGTAAAAAGCCGTGTCGTGATGACCCCACAGCATGCCAAACGCCTGATGCTGGCACTAATCGACAACGTAAAACAGTTCGAAGCGGCAAATGGTACGATCAAAGAACAGGCACAACAAACGGTACCGTTTACCCTGGGCGGACAAACAGGACAAGCTTAATATTATTTTTTCAACATACAGATGCACAATAAAATCCTGATTCTCGATTTCGGTTCACAGTACACGCAGCTGATTGCGCGCAACATCCGTGAGCTGAATGTCTATTGCGAAATACAACCCTGTACCAAAGCGGTCAATTATGAAGCGGGCCTCAAAGGAATTATCCTGGCCGGTTCTCCGTATTCTGTCAATGACCCGGAAGCACCCAAGCCGGACATACAGGCCATGGCGCAGCAGGTACCCGTACTTGCCGTTTGCTATGGGGCGCAGTTGCTGGCTCAGCAGTCCGGCGGTGAAGTTGGCAAATCGGCACATCGGGAATACGGAAGAGCGCATCTGAAATCGATTGTACACAACGATTTATTTGAAGGCGTTACCGAGGGAACACAGGTCTGGATGAGCCATAGCGATTCTGTAAAGCGCCTGGCAGACGGGTTTGAAATCATTGCTACAACGGATTCTATTCCCGTAGCAGCATTCAAAGCCCCAGCTTCTTACGCTCCGAATCCTGTATACGCCATCCAGTTTCACCCTGAAGTGACCCACAGCCTGGAAGGCCGCAAAATGCTCCGCAACTTTATTACGGGCATCTGTGGCTGTCAGCAGGACTGGACTCCGGCTGCCTTCGTGGAAGAAACAGTGGCAAAACTAAAAGAGCAGATCGGCGATCAGAAAGTAGTCATGGCGCTGAGCGGTGGTGTAGACTCTACCGTAGCAGCCATGCTCATCAACAAAGCGATCGGCGAAAACCTGTACTGCATCTTTGTAGATAATGGCTTGTTGCGTAAAGACGAATACCAGCAGGTACTCAAAGGTTATGAAACCCTTGGCCTGAATACCAAAGGCGTGGATGCCAGCCAGCGCTTCTATAAAGAAATGGAAGGCGTTAGTGATCCTGAGGCCAAACGCAAGATTATCGGCAGGCTGTTTATTGATGTCTTCGTCGAGGAAGCAGCTTTACTGGAAGGTGTTACCTTCCTGGGTCAGGGTACTATCTACCCTGACGTGATCGAATCCATGTCTGTACATGGTCCTTCGCAAACCATCAAGTCGCACCATAATGTCGGCGGTTTACCCGAAAAAATGCACTTAAAGCTCGTGGAACCCCTGCGTCTGCTGTTTAAAGACGAAGTGCGCCGTATCGGTACCGAGATGGGTATTGAACATATTTTTATTGGCAGGCATCCTTTCCCCGGTCCGGGTTTGGGCATCAGGGTACTGGGCGCCGTCAGTGAAGAGAAAGTAAAAATGCTGCAGGAAGCAGATGCGATTTACATTAACCTGCTGCGTGAAAAAGGGCTGTACGATAAAGTATGGCAGGCCGGTGCCATGCTCCTGCCCGTTCAGAGCGTTGGTGTAATGGGCGATGAGCGTACCTACGAGTACACAGTGGCCCTCCGTGCGGTGACGTCTGTGGACGGTATGACAGCAGACTGGGCACAATTACCCTACGACTTCCTGGCACAGGTGTCCAATGATATCATCAACCGGGTAAGGGGTATCAACCGTGTCGTGTATGACATCAGCTCCAAACCTCCCGCAACGATAGAGTGGGAATAAACCATAGCTTGGCTATATTTTGCAACCAACAATAACCGGAACAAACAGGAATGCTTTTGCATAAAAAAGTACACATTCATTGCTTATTACTCGCCTTGTGCCTGGGTCTGTCTTACCAGGCCGGGGCCCAGTTCTGGAAAAAAGAAAAGAAAAGTAAAAAAACAACAAGCGGTTCTCATAACACTCCTAAACCTAAGCCCGAAGCCAAAAAAGCTGAAAAGCCAAAACGAAAACGGGAGATCAATTACCCCAACAGTGTAAAAAGGGATCGCTACCAGATTGATATCCTTATTCCTCTTTATCTAGATGAACTGGTAAAGGATAACAAAGTAAATGTAAAAGGAAAGCTCCCGGAAAAAGCCCAGGGCGGCCTTAATTTTTACGAGGGTATAAAACTGGCGGTAGATACGCTGGCAACTATGGGTTATAAGACCGATATCTTTGTACACGACATCACTTCTGCAGGGGCTAAAGTAGAACAGCTGATCGAAAAAGACAGCCTGAAGCATACCGACCTCATTATCGGTTTTGTGCCCTCCAACAATGTCGCTGCACTGGCTAAGTATGCACAGTCCAAGAAAGTAAATTTTATCTCCGCCTTTTCCCCCTCAGATGCAGGTATCAGGGAAAATCCGTATTTCATATTAATGAACCCTACCCTGCAAAATAATTGCGAAGCGATTGTAAAATCAATCGTGAAAAAAAGAAGCCGGGAAAGTATACTAGTCTATAAAAAGACCAATAGCACCAACGACAGCGCTGCCTATACCTACATTACAGATGGCAGGGAAATCAAAAACCTTACAGAAATAGAGTGCAGCAAACTACCCGACTCGGCACAGCTGGCCGCAGCCCTGGAAAGTAATACGACAAACATGGTGATCATACCGGTACTGGATCCGGTGTACGCGGAAAAGCTCGTCAACCAGCTGCATACCTGGTTCCCGGAGTACCGCTTTGATATCTACGGTATGCCTACCTGGAAGAACCTGGTCAGCAATAAAAAGATGATCGAATGGGGAGAACATATTTCCATCAACATCACACAACCGTACTATTTTGATCCGACGGTATCGTCTGGCGTCGCTGTTGCGAACAAATACAAAGCGCTGTTTGGCGGCAAGCCTACGGAGTTGAGTTACCGTGGCTTTGAACTCGTGTACTGGATGACTGACCTGCTGAATAAATATGGCGCCATCTTCAATGAAAAGACCAATGATGACGGTATGGCTATCTTTACAAAGTATGAGTTGAAACCCCGTTGGGACAACGACAACAACTTTTATTATATTGAAAACAAACACTTGTACCTGTACCATTACCAGGCAGGAACGGTGTTGGTAGAGCAATAAAAAACGATTTTTATACACACAAAAAATAATCAAGCACAATGAACAAGTTTAAATTAATGACTATTGCAGGTGCCGCTCTTCTGGCTTTCAACACGATGACCGCACAAGCACAATCCTTGAAAGTACCGGCTCCAAGCCCGGCACAAACAGTAAAGCAAGCTTTTGGCCTTGGTGAAATTACAATCGATTATTCCCGTCCTGCGGTAAAAGGACGCGTAGTGTTCGGCGACCTGGTGCCTTATGGAAAAGTATGGCGTACCGGTGCAAACGGCGCGACCAAACTGACCTTTAGCGACGATGTTACCTTTGGTGACGTTCCGGTAAAAGCGGGCACTTATGCCCTGTACACCATTCCCGGCAAAAGCAGCTGGACAGTAATGCTGTACAGCGACCTGGCACTGGCGGGCAATGTAGCAGACTACAACAAAGAAAAAGAAGTAGCCCGTATCAGTGTGACACCCAAAATGACCGAAGCAAAAACGGAATCCTTCACCATCAACCTGGCTAAAGTAAAAGCAACTTCTGCTGTGCTGGAGCTGATGTGGGATCATACCCGTGTTCCGGTAAAGATCGCTACCGATATTGATGGTAAAGTGATGAAAAACATTGACGCCGCACTGGCAAACGATACACGTCCTTACTTCCAGGCAGCATCTTACTATTACGAAAATGGTAAAGACCTGTCTAAAGCAAAAATGTGGGTAGAAAAAGCAGCGGATCAAAACCCCAAAGCTTTCTGGGTTCGCCTGCTGAAAGCGCGCATCGAACTGAAAATGGGCGACAAAAAAGCTGCAGTTGCTACAGCAAACGAAGTAATCTCCCTGGCTACGGAAGCGAAAAACGATGATTACGTGAAAATGGCGAAAGAGTTGATCGCTAGTGCAAAAGCATAAGCACATACAAATATGTACTTACGAAAATGCCGTCTCTTTGCGAGACGGCATTTTTATGTTCCGGGGAAACGTGTAAGGTTTCAAAAACCGTATAGGTTTGATTTAATTCATCGCCTCGATCAGCTCCAGTTTTCCTATCAGCTCTTTCAGCAGTTCCGTATCGCTGGCAGTAGAGTCTATACCGACCGAACGCGCGTTGTATTCGGCAATCGTGAGCAGGCATGCCTCTACCTTATGCAAGGGCCAGCGCCGGGTTTTGCTCATCACATTCTTTACAAAGTACGGGCTGACACCGATAGCCCCGGCCCACTCTTTTTCCGGCAGCCGGGCAGCATGGTTGGCTTTGTACAGCTGGCTGAAGTGGGTATACAGCGAGGCTGTGATCAATACCATGGGTGCCGCTTTTGTGTTTGTCATGAAATAAGCCAGCATACGGTAGAGCTTTTCCTTATTCCCTGAGGAGAAGGCTTCGGGGAAGTCGAACACATTGTAGTCACGGCTGATACCGATATGCTTCTGGATCAGTGCTGAGCTTAGTGTTTTTTCCTCCGGTACGTTGATGCGTATCTTCTCTATCTCGTTCGCGATCT
>DATJDO010000185.1:0-2239 GCA_035497375.1 Chitinophagaceae bacterium
GAGTGGTATTTCGGCCAAGAATATGCCGAAATGGGTCAGCAACCTGTTGTACAAACCCGGTAATAAAATCTCAAAACGCGAAAACTGGGAAGACCGTATCAAGCTCATTGTCCGCAAAGCAAAAACCTGGGACGTGGGAACCATTTGCGGGGTGCCGGCCTGGGTACAGATCGTACTGGACCGCATCATCAAATTTCATAAAGTAGATAATATACATGAGATATGGCCTAACCTGAGTGTATATATTCACGGCGGCGTATCTTTTGAACCCTATAAAGAAAGTATCAATAAGCTGCTGGGAAAACCGATTACCTACATCGAAACCTATATGGCTTCAGAAGGTTCTTTTGGATTCCAGGCCCGACCCAACGAGCAAGGCATTAAGCTGGTGCTGAACAATAAAATCTTTTACGAGTTTGTCCCGTTCAATTCCGAAAACTTTGATGAAGACGGCAATCCTGTTAAAGGCCTGAAGTCTTTACTGATCAACGAAGTGGAAGAAGGAGTGGACTATGCGCTGATGATCAGCACCTGTTCCGGTGCCTGGCGCTACTTTATCGGTGATGTGCTTCGCTTCACCAATGCCGCTGAGTACGAGATCGTCATCAGCGGCCGTACGAAGCAATACCTTAGTCTTTGCGGGGAGCATACTTCTGTAGACAATATGAACAAGGCTATTGATGTGGTATCCCGTAAGCTGGATATTACGATCAGGGAGTTTACCGTAGCCGGTTTTAAATACGAAGACCTGTTTGCCCACCGTTGGTTTATCGGTACCGACAATACTAATGTGGATACCGCAAAAGTAAAACAGCTGATCGACGAAACGCTTTGCGAACTGAACGACGATTATGCTGTGGAGCGGACCTCTGCGCTTAAGGAAGTTTTTGTCGAAATACTGCCCAGCAGTGTTTTTTACGATTATCTTCGTTTCAAGGGCAAGGAAGGAGCTATGAATAAATTCCCCAGGGTGATGAAAGGAAAGGTGCTGGAAGAATGGGAAAACTTCCTGGCCTGCCAGGCAAAAACAGCAGTAAAATAATACGCATCAATCAATCTTAAAAAGGAACAACATGCAGCATAAAGAAGGGTATGTGACCCACTCACTCGATCATGGTATCGCTACTATCGAGTTTTTTCATCCGGCAAGCAATTCTTTACCGGCAGCGATCTTAAATGATCTGGCCAAAACCATTAATGATATTGGTATCGATGACCGTGTAAAAGTGATCGTGCTGAAAAGCGGGGGAGATAAAGTGTTTTGCTCAGGTGCCTCGTTCGACGAGCTGATCGCCATACAGAATGAAGCCGAAGGTTTGAAGTTTTTTAGTGGCTTTGCGCATGTGATCAATGCCATGCGCCGTTGTCATAAACTGATCATTGCCCGTGTACAGGGTAAAGCAGTAGGCGGAGGTGTAGGCCTGATCGCAGCCGCAGATTATGCTATCGCTAATGATGCTTCAGCCATAAAACTGAGCGAGCTGGCTGTAGGTATAGGCCCCTTCGTAGTAGGCCCTGCAGTAGAAAAGAAAGTTGGTCCTTCTGCTTTCTCTCAACTGGCTATAGACGCTACAGAGTGGCGCAGTGCGGAATGGGCAAAACGCAACAGGTTGTATGCTGAAGTGCATAGCAGCACACACGAAGCTGATGATGCTGTTGCCAAACTGGCCAATAAACTGGCGCACAGCAATCCCGCTGCTATGGCTGAGTTGAAAAAGATTTTCTGGAAAGGAACGGAAGATTGGGACAAATTGCTGCCCGAACGCGCCGCCATCAGTGGCCGCCTGGTACTCAGCGACTTTACGCGCAATGCGATCAACCAGTTCAAGAAGAAAAATTAATTTACAAAAAGTTCATATTGCCCTAAGGCAATAACGTTCACCTTCGCACTTATATATTGTTACAAAATGAAAGGACCTGTTTCTCAGTTTATACAACACCACTACCGCCACTTTAATGCTGCAGCCCTTATGGACGCTGCTAAAGGATATGAAACCCACCTGGCTGAAGGGGGCAAAATGCTGGTTTCCCTGGCTGGGGCTATGAGTACCGCAGAGCTGGGCATTTCCCTGGCTGAGATGATCCGCCAGGATAAAATACATATGATCTCCTGCACCGGAGCCAACCTCGAAGAGGATGTGATGAACCTGGTAGCGCACAACAGCTACAAGCGTGTACCCAACTACCGCGATCTCACTCCCCAGGACGAGTGGGACCTGCTGGAAAATCACTACAACCG
>DATJDO010000186.1:0-1656 GCA_035497375.1 Chitinophagaceae bacterium
AGCCCTGGTCGTCATCGGTATCCTGGCAGTCTTTTCGGTGGAGTACCGCAGCACAGACCCCAGTATCTTTATGATGTCTAAAAGCCATATGAAGCAAAGCATCTGGCTGGGGGTTTCCTTGTTCACCGGTATGATTATCATTTTTACCGAAAGCAAATTTTTCTCCTCAGTGGCCTTCCTCTCGTATGCGATCTGCCTGTTGCTGATGATCATCACGATCTTTGCAGGGGTAAACATGAAAGGTTCCCACTCCTGGCTGTCCCTGGGAGGCATCCGTTTTCAGCCCGGCGAGGTCGGTAAGATTTTCACCTCCCTGGCCCTGGCACGCTACCTGTCTATGGGCGAAACCAACTTCAAACTGACTAAGGACAGGCTGATTGGCATTGCCATAGCCATCGTACCGGCCTTTATCATCATCCTGCAAAACGAAACCGGCCTGGCATTGGTTTACTTTTCCTTTATCCTGGTTATGTACCGGGAGGGCCTGCCAAATGCAATCCTGATCTCTATTTTCGCGCTGGGCTTTCTGACAGTGTCTACCCTGTTGCTGAGCCATACGGCCATGCTGATCCTGATCACTTCCATTACCCTGTTACTGGCAATACTGATGCGCCACGCCCTGAAGCGCGACGGCACGGCACGTATTGTATTGATCGCGTCTTTTGCTTTTGCCCTGCTTTTTTCGCAGGTCATTATTCCGCTGGCCTTTAAAAAAGCGCTGAAGAACTACCAGATAGAGCGCATCTACACTATGCTGGGACAGGATGTACCAGAGGAATATTATAAAGAAAGTGAAACCAGTGAAACCAAAAAGAAAGACCCGGGCTATAATGTGCGCCAATCAATGATCGCCATCGGATCCGGCGGTCTCTTTGGCAAAGGCTACCTGAACGGCACTTCCACTAAAAACTCTTTTGTACCGGAACAGAATACAGACTTTATCTTTTGTTCTATCGGGGAGCAATTCGGCTTTATCGGCAGCCTGGTTGTTATCGTGCTGTACCTGAGCCTGATGCTGCGGATTGTGCAGGTGGCGGAGCGGCAGAAATCTGACTTCAGCCGCATCTATGGGTATTGTGTAGCTTCGGTGCTGTTTTTCCACTTCGCGATCAACCTTTCGATGACGATCGGATTGGCACCGGTAATCGGTATCACTTTACCCTTCATCAGCTATGGGGGCACTTCCCTGCTCTCTTTCAGTATCCTGATCTTTATCCTGCTGCGCCTGGATACCGACCGCACATTGATGATCCATTCCTGATAAATACCCCGGACATCACCCTTTTTTCCAGTGAAAGTTCCGGTAATTTTGACCTCTGTTATTTAATTTAGCCTATGCGAAAAATATTAGCCTTTACACTCCTTTGCGGTCTGGCGCTGCAGGGGAATGCACAACCCGCAAAGAAAGACATTACCCTCGAAGACATCTGGAAGAACGGCACCTTCAGGGTCAAGTCCGTTCCGGGATTCAATGCGATGGAAGACGGCAAACGCTACACCCAGCTGGATAACGAGAACGGGAAGCAATCCATCAGCACCTACAACCTGGCATCGGGAAAAAAAGAGAAAACACTTTTTGACAATGCGCTTCATACAGATGGGGGCACAAAGCTCAATGTGGCCGACTACAGCTTTAGTAAAAACGAGCAGAAAATG
>DATJDO010000187.1:0-3725 GCA_035497375.1 Chitinophagaceae bacterium
TGTTTATTTCACCCATATTGCTCCTTGCATTGTATCTCCTTGTTCTTTGCGGCTGCAAACTGTCGAAAAGCCGTGTTGCGTTATGGGGGGCACTGGGATGCCTGCTCTTCATCTTCTCGCTGACTTTTGCACGGGCTTTGCGGGTGAATTCACAAAAAAGGCTGATCGTGTTCCAGGAAAAAGGTAAAGCGCATGCTGAGTTATTACTGGGTTCAGCATACCACTTACTTAACGGTGCAGGCCCGTCTTCTTATGGTATCAATATGGCCCACATCGGTTTTGGCGCCAACAATGCAGGAGGTGCCTTAATGCAAAGTGTTTTGCTGATTGATGACCGGCGTATCGTTTGGGCAGATAGTAGTACAATACTCAGAAAGCCTTTTCCTGCCGATATCCTGCTTGTCGCATCTGCTGCTGCAGAGCCTGATACTTTATTGAAATATTGCACCCCTGGCATGGTGGTCTGTGCCGCTGGCAGCAGGGCAGAGGTGGCAAAGTGGGAAAAGCTCTGTACTGAAAAGAAGCTGGCTTTTCATTCAGTGAGAACACAGGGCGCCTTTATCTTTCCGTAAAGATTTACATTTGTAATTCCATGCCTCGTTTTACTTGCTTTGTTGTTTTCGCGCTTTGCTGCTGGCTCCGTGTAACTGCATCGGAGAGCACTTTCGATTATAACAGCAACTGCCTCAAAGCGTACAGGCACCTGATGGCTTTGCAGCATGAAGATGCCAGGCTTATTTTACAGGCAGAGCAGAAGAAAAATCCGGGCAATATTATTCCTCATTACCTTTTAGACTATGCAGATTGCCTGAACTTACTTTTTAACGGAGCCCCGGAAGACTACGCCTCCCTTAAAGGCAACCTGGATAAACGCCTGGAACGTGTGGAACAAGGTGATCAGGCTAGTCCCTGGTACCGGTTTTGCAAAGCTAATTTGTACCTGCACTGGGCTTTGGTCGCTATGCGGTTTAACGAACAATTCAAAACCGCTTCCCGCTTCCGCAAATCCTTTCAGCTGTTAAAGGAAAACGGGGCATTACACCCAGGCTTTGAAGAGAACAAGGTTTTGCTGGGCCTGGAGCAGGCCGTAGCAGGAGCCATTCCTGACAACTATAAATGGCTGGGTTCCGTTTTTGGTGTCAAGGGCGATATCAACAAAGGAGTAAGTTCGATAGTGAGCTACCTGAACGCCCATACCGATGGTAAAGCGATGCTGCACGAGGAAGCAATGATCTACTACATTTACCTGAAATTCTACCTGCTCAATGCCCGGGAAACTGCCTGGAAATATGTAAACAGCAATGCGTATGCGGAAAAAGACAACCTGATGCGCAGTTTTATCAAAGCCAATATAGCGCTCAACCACCGGAAAGCAGGCGTTGCAGAAGAGCTGATTACAAAAGCCTCCCTGTTGCAGGAATACAGTTCTTTCCCCATCTTCTATTATGAACTGGCCGAGTCCAGGCTGATGCAACTGGATTATAGCTGTATCGGTGCATATCAGCAATTTTTGAAAAACTACAAGGGAGGGCACTTCATGAAAGACAGCTGGCTGAAGCTGGCCTGGGTTGCCTATCTGCAGCAGGACAAAAAAGACAGGGATGAAGCTATAGTCCAGGTTCAAAAGTCAGGTAATGCACAGACGGATGCAGATAAACAGGCACAGAAATTTGCCGTAGCCCCTGTATGGCCGCTACCGGCCGTGCTGGAAGTACGCCTGCTGATAGACGGTGGCTTGTACACCAAAGCGCTGGCAACAATACAAAGGATCGATAAGCAGGCATTGAACAGCAGCAACCTGCTGGAATACCATTTCCGTTACGGTCGCATCTTTGAGGAAATGGGGCAGTATGAAAATGCACTCGTATTTTATACAACCACCATCAGCGCTGGCCGTCAGCGGCAGGAATACTATGCCGCAAGGGCTGCCTTGCAAAGCGGTTTTATCTACGAGGCTCAGGGAAAAAAGGCCGCCGCCATTACCCAGTTCCGGGACTGCCTGAGTATGCGGGACCACGATGCACAAAACTCCATCGATCAGCTGGCGAAAGCCGGGCTGAACCGTCTCGGTAAGTAAAACTGTATTATTTGAACTGTAGCACTTTTGCTGGTTGCATGCGGCGCACATAGATAGTGGGCAGCCACATACACAGTACCGTGATCAGGATAGTGGCAGCATCGACCAGTACTATATAAGTGACATTGATTTTCACCGGCACCTTGTCCATAAAATAAGTGGCCTCTGACATCTTCAGGAAACCGAATTGCTGCTGTGCCAGGCAAATGCCCAATGCCAGCAGGTTGCCGAACAGGACCCCCAGACCGCCGGTAAGCAGCGCGATATACAGGAAGATCTTTTGCGTGGCGGCATTGCTGAGGCCCAGGGCTTTCAGTACGCCGGTAATAGAGGCGCGTTCCACGATGAGGATCAGTAAGGCTGCACTCATGCTGATTGTAGCCACAATACCCATAATGATCAGCAGAATCTTTACACTCAGGTCCTGGATGTTTAACCAGTCCGTAATACCGGGAAAAGTGTCGGTGATTGTTTGGGTAGTCAGGTCCGAATTTTTAAAAATCCGCTCGGCTACGGCCTCTGCGGCCTGCTCTTCTTTTACACTCAATTGGTAACCATTGATCTCAAGCGGTCCCCAGTTATTGATGTGCTGCAGCAAGCGGAGATCGCAGAGTGAAAGATATTGATCTACATCCTCCATTCCCGTATGGTAAATGCCGCTCACCTTTAATTTGCGGATGCGGGGGATGGTTGATCCGCTTTCCAGGAAATAGATCAGGATATCATCTCCGACGTTCAGTAAGAGTTTGTTCGCCGTCGTCCGCGAAAGGATGATCTGCCGGGAATAGTCCGTATCATCAAACCCTATCGGCTTGCCGGACAAGTTCAGCGAAGCCGGAATTTTATAATCTGCTGCAATCCCTTTGAGCCGAATGCCTTCCATTTGACCTTTGGATTGTATAATAGCAGGACGGGCCACAAAGCGGGAGACTGATACCACCTGCGGGTCGGCTTTCATCATTTTCACAAGGGCCTCATCATATACCACAGGTTTTTCGGAAATCACATTGGCAGGGTTGTCATTGTACGGTACCACCAGTACGTTCCCCCAGAAACTGTAAATTTTCTCCCGGATCACTGTTTTAAACCCCCCGATCACGCATACGGATACAATCATCACCGCAACACTGAGTGTGGTGGCCAGTATCGCCAGCTTGATGATGAAAGATGAAAAAGCGCCCTTTTGCTTCACCAGGTAGCGGCTGGCTATAAATAATGGCAGATTCATGCTGCAAAGCAAGCAAAAAAACCGGTATTTAACGGTGTTTGGGTAAAACAAACTCCACTCGATAATTACTTTTATCTTTGCGCACAATTGTACCGTCTTTTATGAGTCGCATTATCTTTTTTTCTTTTTTAAGTATTGTTTTTCTGAGCTCCTGCCATGATACCCGTATCCATGAGCACCAGGAATGGGGTCGCTTTTTCCAGTCTGAAGGTATTGAGCATGCCGGTTTTATCCTGCGTGACCATACGCATGATGCTGTTCATTATTACAACCTGGAGCAGGATACTGCACACTTTTCCCCGGCCTCTACATTCAAGATATTTCTTTCGCTGGCCGCATTGGAACTGGGGGTGGTGCAGGACGATAAGTTTATCATTCCCTTTACCGGTACACCCAGCGGCAGGCCCGACTGGGATAAGG
>DATJDO010000188.1:0-4067 GCA_035497375.1 Chitinophagaceae bacterium
GGAGGAACATTAGTTCCTCCTCTTTTATTTTAGGCCCTAAAAACACCTTTTAATGAAGAAGACTCACACTACGTGTATCAAAGAAGCTGATGGAATCATGAAATGCCCACGCTGCAAGGGTTTAAGTGTAAAGAATGGTAAAAGTAAATGTGGAAAGCAGCGATATTGTTGCCGGGTGTGTAAAAAATATTTTATTGATTGGTATACAAGGCAATCTTATCGACCAAAAACTAATGATAAAATTGTGAGCTTAGTAAAAGAGATTGGGCATTAGCAATCTCTCACGATACATGGGCATAAGCAAATCAACTATTTTACGACGGATCCAATCCATAGCAGGCCAAACCAAACGTCCTGTTATCATCTCAAATCAAACATATGAAGTGGATGAACTTTGGACATTTATAGGAGAAAAGGCCAATCCGATTTGGATTATTTATGCCCTATGCCGAGAGACAAAAGAAGTTTTTGATTTCACAATCGGTGCAAGAAGTAATGAAAATATTTCGAGGCTAACGGGATTACTTTTGCTTTCAAATCCTGCAAGAATATTCACCGATAGATTGTCAAATTACCGGACATTGATTCCTTCGTGTATCCATATAGTTCAGCGGGGTGGAACCAATCATATTGAACGAAAGAATCTTACGCTGCGCACAAATTTTAAGAGAACAGTCAGACGAACAATTTGTTTCAGCCGAAGTAAAGCAATGCTGGAGGTGTGTTTGAAGATTTATTTTTGGGGCTGAGTGCCCGCCAGGAGTCTACCTTGACTGCCCGAAGGCAGGCGAAGGGGACTCGTGGCAATGATGAACGGAAGCTATTTGTAATCACATAGAATCTTTTATCTTGTGTTGGTTATTGATATGCAATTGTTTTAGTGAATAGTCAATTGCGCCACGCGTCCTTTCTGGCTATACGCGAAAGCCAAAAAGAAAGAGACAACGTTGCCTACGCCCGGCTGCAACAGTGCTACACAACACACAGGCCAGGAAGAAAAGTCCTATGCCTGCAATTGGCTTTTCACCACATCAGGCGGCAAGCTACCATAAATGAAAATAGATTTTGCAATAATTTATTAGTAGTTTATATTGTGATGGTTATTGTTATTTGAGCCTGTAATCCGGATATCACAGCCAACTCCCGGATCACAGTAAAAAACCGGGAGGAAGCACGTGTATATCATTAACGATACATATAGGTAAAAGCTCCAGCCTGTACTACAGCAGCACTATTCTTGCTTATGGGTGTCCGTAAAACACAAATACAGCTTCCGGGGTATTACTTCATCACCTTTACCAATTACAATTGGCTGCCTCTTTTTGCACTGAGTGGGGGATATGACCTTGTGTACCAATGGTTCGATGTCTTACGCCGGCAGGGGCATGAGCTCATTGCTTATGTCATCATGCCCAATCACATCCATCTGATGCTCGCCTACAGCGGATACGGTCCGTCCATCAATACTCTGGTTGGCAACGGCAAACGCCTGATGGCCTATGAGATGATCAGGCGGCTGCAGACCACACAGCAAGACGCGATATTGCGGCAGCTTGCGGCTGCAGTACCTGCGGGAGCGCGCACTCGGGGGAAACGATACCAGGTATTCCGCCCCTCCTTCCACCTGTTGCATTGCTACAGCCAGCAGTTTATTGTCCAAAAGCTGCAGTACATCCACAAAAATCCCTGTGCCAAAAAGTGGAGCCTGGCAGCGCATCCTGCGCAATACCGTTATAGTTCTGCCGCATTTTACGAAAATGGGCAAGCCGCGGACTATCCTGTTGTTTCCTGGTTGAGCCTGGAAGGCCGGGGATACTTTGGCTCAAAGGAGTGAAAGATCTACTTTGGGCAGGGGAGGGCAGATGCAGGGTAAACCTTACCTTTGCAAAAATCTTTCCGGGATGTGTTTTTCTGCCACTGCCAGTTTTGCAGCTTCTGTTGTCATTGGCGCTATCGGCACCATTACGCTGGCTTCCTGCAACAGGCCGGCAGAGCGTTGGCTGGCTTCCGTACCCCTATTGTTTGCCTTGCAGCAACTGGCCGAGGGCTTTGTCTGGCTCAGTTTTACACACAGTGCATTTACAGCGGGGCAGCACACCTTTACCCTGTGCTTCCTGTTCCTGGCCTGGGTCGTATGGCCTGTGCTGATCCCACTGGCCTTTTATAAACTGGAACCGCCCGGTCCGCGCAGGACATGGTGCCGGCGACTGATCTTTGTCGGTACGGCCTCAGCCCTGTATGCCACTTTCAACCTGCTGGCCAAATACCCCGTACCCGATATTGCCACCTGCCATATCATCTACCATACGCAAAAGCTGTACCGGCACGAGTTGTTCTTTGTGCCTCACCAAACGGCCTATATCCTGGCCACGGTACTGCCTATGTTTCTTTCCTCGCTGAAAGGTGTAAAAGTGCTGGCCCTGACCAATTTCTGCGCCCTGGTATTTTGTTTTTACCTGTTTCAGTACGCCTTGCCCAGTACCTGGTGTTTTTTTGCCGCCCTGCTCAGCAGTATGATTTACCTGATCCTCAGGAGGCAAAGGCAGCCCGCAATGACCTGAAAACAGTCAGAAATACAGGTTTGACCCCAAGTCTTTTTGTATTCACACATTGTTTGTTATTTTGTACACTATGGAACCTTTCATCACTATCGCGTTTGCCGACGACCACAACCTGGTGAGGAAAGGCATTGTGAGCGGTATTGAAGCCGGTGGCAACATGAAAGTGATTATAGAAGCGCAGGACGGACAGGAAATGCTGGACCGCCTGCTGCTGGCAGATACCCTGCCTGATGTCTGCGTCATCGACATCCATATGCCCAGGATGGACGGTCTTACCTTGCTCAAAGAGATCCGAAGGCGCTGGCCCGATATGGGCTGCCTGGTGTTTACAGCTTTTGAAGTAGAGTATTACATTACGGAAATGATCAAATCCGGGGCCAATGGGTACATCCTCAAGCATTGCGATTCTGCGGAAATGATCTGTGCCATCCATGCCATTCACGACACCGGTTACTATTATTCCGACAGGGTATCCAACGAAGTATTTGAACAATCGAAAATGAAGCATACCCGCAAAACGGAATTGAACGAACGCGAAATAGAGCTCCTGCATTTCATTTGTTCCGACCTCAGCTATACGGATATTGCCGGTAAGATGAATATATCTCATAAATCGCTTTGCGGTATCAGGGACCGCCTCTGCATCAAACTGAACATCAATTCGCGTATCAGCCTGGTCATGGCTGCCATTCAATTCGGATACTACGAGATCGCCTCCGGCGTGGCACGATAGCATAGTCCCGGGCTCTGAGCGTCCACAGCAAAAAACACCTGACATTGCTGCATCCCTTCCCTGCCGTAAGGCAATACGTGTTTTGTTTCCTGCTTCAGGCCTCTGTAATTTTTACTTCCCCCCGCTAAGCAGCAGAATAGAAAAATTAAATTTTAGTTTTTACAAATGTATTTATTATAGTATATAATTATGATTATAATACAGTAAATAAATTGTTATTATTTGTAATATTTTGTCATTTCTTGTTTTTATCTTGTGGGCATATTTCTGTGTACCCGCTTGCTCTGCTTATTAAAAAAACAGAATCCGCTGCCCGGACCGCAGAGCAGATCAGGAGGTACAGGTTACCTGTTATTAAATGTTTTCTAAACCTCTGAATATGATAAACAGATATTTTCCGCAATTCTTAAAATGCTCCCTTCTGGCCCTGGCAATGGGACCGGTGTTCAGCGCTTCCGGTCAGACAACAGTTACTATCGGCAGCGGGACGACGGCAGCAGCGCTTACACCCATATTTTCCTGCATGGATTACAGTTATGCCCAGATGATATATACTGCTGCTGAAATTTCTACGGCAGGGGGGGGTACAACATTGGGCGCGGTGACAAAAATCCGCTTTTATCTCAGTGCGGGCGCTTCCACCAACAGCGATAACTGGACGGTATACATGGGGCATACGACCAAATCGACATTCAGTTCAACTTCTGACTGGATAGCTGTATCCTCTCTTACTAGTGTCTTTTCAGGAACGGTTTCCTATCCTTCCGGCAGCG
>DATJDO010000189.1:0-3527 GCA_035497375.1 Chitinophagaceae bacterium
TGCAGGCTCCTGTAGCCGGATCAAGAGGACCGGGCCAGAAGTCGACGCCGGAGGACCTGTACATCTGTGCCGCAACGTAGTCGTCTTTACCATCAGAGGCTGAGGTCCAGATCGCAGCCAGGCCACCGGCATACTTGCCTGAGCCCTTAGGATACTCGCAGGCATTCTTACCGCTTGCCGCATCGCGCACATGTCACCGTGCACGAGGTGCCCCACATTGAAGCGGTTGATGTCCAGGTATTCAATTGCGTTAAATGTTGTTTGTCCCTGTGCAGTGCTTAACCCCATAAGCAACAGGGCCAACACCGGTTTTGTCCATTTGTATTTCATAAAAGGGGTTTGTTTTTTTAAAATGGTGAACTGAAACAATAAAAGCTACCAACAAGTTACCTTTTATTTATATAAAAAAGAAGCACTATTGCATAAGTGTGTGCTCCTGGTAATAAACGTGTCTTAGTCTTGCAATTGCGTGTACAAACTGTACCTCCGCGGCACTGCACTGCGGGGTATGATTAGACTAAAGGAGTTACATTGAAACTGTAAAAGGGATGGGATAGATTCTCAGCTTTCCTTCTGCCTGTCCGGCAGGCGAACTACGGAAGGACAGCGTATACGGAGCAGGATTTGTACTCCTGTTGTCATCCTATGTTGGCATTAGGGATATGTACTGGGCCTAAAGAAGTGAGGGTAGGGACTAATGTATTGTCAGTATCAAGGATCAAGGATCAAGAATCTGTTTCATACAAATGGGTTTTGGAAGGTATGGTACAGATGCCTTCGGCATGACATCTGTTGAAGATAGATTGAGTACTACTACAGCACTATTATAGTGGTGATATGTGTTCTGCTCTATAAGACGCCTTCGGCAGGAGATTCGTAAGGGTGTAAGGTGCATGCTTATCAGCATTCTGACACCAGGATACAAAAACTCTTTCATATTCCGCTGTCATCCCGCAGGGATCTATAAAAACAATTAGCGCTCGGGGGTGTTGTAATGGGCATTCCGAAGAAGGGATCGCAAGTTGAGTAACCGTTCAAAAAGCAGGTTTCTTCCATTCAAATGCCTGGGCGCAGTGCCTGGTATTGCCGAAAAATGCTATAGCCAGGGAGAAGCTGATAAAGTTTGCCTCCGGGATGCCTCTTTCTCCCTGAACCAATGGAAAGTCAACCCCGTACTCCAGGTGGTAGATATTCAGAAGCTCACTGCTAAATTATCTGCCCGCTCGACATGCCCTTCGGAACATGCCGAACAGCTGAGCCTGAATTGCCTTAGTGTTCTTTGTTGCCTAAGGCCAAAAACACATAAATAACAAAGGTCGGAAACGGATACCGGGATATTTGAAAGCGTCAGATGCAGCACCCATACTGTAGCTGCTGGCAACACAAGCTATTGACGGCTATCTATTCAGGCATCAGATATTGAAAATACGCAACGCCTGCAACAAACTATCCTTATAATTCCCGCCGATCGGCAGTTCTGTATTGTCTTTCAAACGGATCATATTATTCCCCACCTCTGTCACAAAACGAGTGTTGACAATAAAAGATCTGTGCACTTGTATAAAGTACGGATTATGCCTCATCTGTTCCTCAATGCCTGAAAGAGTGCCGTGAACAGTAATTTTCTGATTCGCGGTGTGAATAGTCAGGTAGTTTTTCAGGGATTCGATATAGTACACTTCCCGGGAATCAATCCGTACTAACCTACGGTCGCTGCGTACATAAAATACCTCGTCTATCTCTTTCGGGATAAGGTGTGCATTTTGCATCTGCTGTACTTTATGTACCGCTTTCAGAAAACGTTCGAAACGGATAGGCTTTAAGAGATAGTCAACAATATCAAGTTCATATCCTTCCAGAGCATATTCATCGTATGCAGTAGTCAGGATAACTTTAGGTGGTTTTTTTAGACTTTTTACCAGCTCCAGCCCGCTCATTTCGGGCATTTTAATATCAAGAAACATAACATCTACAGACCCCTTATTCAACGCAGCGAATGCCTGCAAGGCATTATCGCACCTGCCCGTCAATGTCAGGAAATCAATCCGGGATATATACAGCGCCAGCAAATCCTGAGCCAGCACTTCGTCGTCAACGATCAGGCAATTCATAAGCTTAACTGGATGGATAGCAGCACTTCAAAAGTATTGTTTTGCCGTTTAATATCAAGTACATGTTTTCCGGGATACAAGAGTTGCAAACGCTTGCCTACATTCTCCAGTCCAAGCCCGCTGTTTTTTGATGCAGGCATTGGTTTGTAATTGTTTTTGCAGGAGAAATAAAGCGTAGTACCTGTAACTTTCATGTCTATAAAAACATACGCACCGCTTGCTATCGAGTTTGTACCGTGCTTAATGGCATTCTCTACAAACGGGATGAGCAATAAAGGTGCGATCCGTAAAGGCGGAATTTGGTCCTCTTCAAAATTCATTTTTAATTCCTGCTCTTTACTGAGACGCATTTGCTCAATGTCTGCGTAATCGCATATCATTTGTATCTCTTTTTTTAAGGGCACCAATTCGTGTTTCGCTTCGTAAAGCATATAACGAAGGATTTCAGACAAGCGCATGACCACTTCCGGAGTTTGCTCCGATTTCTTCAGGGAAAGGGAGTAAATATTATTGAGCACATTGAATAGAAAATGCGGATTAATCTGGGATTTCAGCACAGACAGCTCTATCTCTGTCTGCTGCTGCCTGATCAGTTCATTTTGCCGGATTGCAATAAAGAAATGCTGCCCCAGGAACACCAATGAAAACTGCAGGATCGTAAAACAGGATGTGCTGTAAAAAATGTAAAAAAAGAACTGCAATGTGCGCTCCCCGCTGCTTCTTGTAAAAGCAGAGTAATAACTGAAGTCATAGGTTTTGATGCCCGGTATGGTGTTCAGGATATACTCCCGGTAAAATACGAGTAGAACAGTATGCAGGATAATCCCCGTGAGCAGACAGACTATATAGAGGAAATACTTTTTTCGGAGTAACAGCTTGGGGATAAATACCAGTGTATTGATATACAGAGTGGCCAGCAGTAATGTGTTGTATGCTATTGTATGAATCAGCAGGAGTTCCCTGTCGTTTCCTTTTATACCAGAATGGTTGAAATTGTCAATAGTGCCTCGTATCCAGACAGAAAGGAAAACGGCATTAAGCAGTATCCGGATCAACAGGTACGACTTCAAAAATGTACGGATTTTCTGCAGGAACATCGGCCTCAAAGTTATCCTAAACGCATTAGCTCCGACGACTATTTACACCAATTCCTGTTTTTTGTGGACGGAAACTCACAACCGGGATTTTACACTAAAACACCTCCTGCTCGTCCAAAATAGGGACAGGGGGCAGACGCTGCATGTCATCTTTGCTCCTTACAAACATAAGCGTATGAAAAAAAGCATTTTAATTGCAGCAATGGGGCTGGCAACTTTTATTGTCAATGCCCGGCAAACACTGACCATTATAGAACAGGATTATGCACTGGCCAAACGTACCGCAGCACAACAACAGAAGCTGCTGATCATCGACTTC
>DATJDO010000190.1:0-3821 GCA_035497375.1 Chitinophagaceae bacterium
ATCATAGTAGTACCAAAGGTGGCTACATAACCTCCTTCTTTTTCTCAACAACCGTGTATAACAATCTGGCTAAACTCCTTAGCAAAATGGTACATTTGTTTGCATGACGCAGAGGGAGAAGCTTCTTGAGAAATTCAACACGGAATATAACCGCCTGAACGAGCAACAGAAAAAAGCGGTGGACCAGGTATATGGCCCTGTGATGGTGGTGGCCGGGCCGGGTACGGGTAAAACACAAATACTTTCGGTGCGCATTGGTAAAATACTGCTGGAAACCGATTACCTGCCGAGCAATATTCTTTGCCTTACTTATACAGATGCGGGTGTGCTGGCTATGCGCAAACGCCTGCTTGGCCTGATAGGCCCCGATGCCTACAGCGTGAACCTGCACAGCTACCACTCGTTTTGCAACAGCGTAATTCAGCAGCATCGCCACCTGTTTCATAAGCGTGACCTGCAACCGATAAACGAGCTGGAACAACTGCAGGCCCTGATGAAACTGATTGATTCTTTTGAAGACAGCAACCCCCTGAAACGTTATAAAACCGATGCCTATTTTGAAGCGGCGGGGCTGCGTGGCCTCTTTAGCGCCATGAAACGGGAAGGCTGGCGGCCCGAATGGCTGACAAAAAAAATTGAGGAATACATAGAGGATGGCCTGTATAACGATTACGCCAATAAAATAAAACTGCGCAAGGGCATAGTGGAGCTTACACAAAAGGGCCGCGATGAAATAGAAAAACTGCAAAAGCTGAAAGCCGCGGTGCAGGCTTTTCCGCTGTACCAGCAACTGCTGAAAGACAGCCAGCGCTACGATTTTGATGATATGATCAACTGGGTGATTGACGCTTTTGGCAACCACCCCGACCTGTTGCTTGGCTACCAGGAGCAATACCAGTTTATACTGGTGGATGAATACCAGGATACATCGGGCAGCCAGAATGCGCTGGTGGAACAACTGATCTCTTACTGGCAGGACGAAAGCCCGAATATTTTTGTGGTGGGTGATGATGACCAGAGCATCTACCGTTTTCAGGGTGCGAACATGGAGAACATGATGCTGTTGGCCCGCAAGTACGAAAAGGATTTGCTGCGGGTGGTGCTGACAGATAACTACCGCAGTGTGCAACCGATACTAGATGCGGCCGGTCACCTGATAGGCAATAACACGCAACGGCTGGTGAACGAATACAAAGACCTGCAAAAAGTATTAAAAGCATCCCGTGAAGAACACAAGGACCTGCACATTGCCCCCGTGGTGCGCAGCGTGGCCAACGAGTTTGAAGAAAATATTTTAGTGGCCGAAGAAATAAAAGCCCTGATTGACGAGGGCACGAAGCCGGGTTGTATTGCGGTGATTTATAAAGAACATAAAACCGGCGAGGAGCTGCAAAAGTTTTTGCAGTTGCAGGGTGTGCCCGTGTATGTCAAGCGCAGCGTGAATTTGCTTAAGGAGGGTTTTATAAAAAAGATTCTGACGTTTTTAAAATACGTGGCTGCCGAAAACTTTATTCCTTACAGCGGCGATCATCTTCTTTTTAATATCCTGCATTTTGATTTTTACAAAATACCGCCGCTGAAGGTTGCTTCCATTTCCAACGAAAT
This sequence comes from Chitinophagaceae bacterium, assembly GCA_035497375.1. Taxonomy (GTDB): domain Bacteria; phylum Bacteroidota; class Bacteroidia; order Chitinophagales; family Chitinophagaceae; genus Rurimicrobium. The sequence goes on from DATJDO010000190.1 coordinate 1,606, forward strand.
ATTTGGCAAGCGTGGCGGCACTGCATCTAACCTGCGTACTTACCTGGCGCAGCTCGGCGAAAGCACAAAGAGCAAATTATTTTCGTCGGACGAGTACACGGATAAACTGGTACAGGTACACAACGTGCTGGAAAAATTAATTGCAGACAGTCAGAACCTGCCCCTGCTGAAATGGCTGGAAGGGATGATCAATGAAGCGGGTATACTCTCTTATATTATGCAGCAGCCGGACAAGGCTACGCACATGCGGATGCTGAATGCATTTTTTGATTATGTGCAGGATGAATGTCGCCGCAACCCTGACCTTACACTCGCAGGGTTGATGGACCAGATAGCGTTGCTGGAAGAAAATGCTATTTCGCTGCCGCTGGTGCAAACAACCGGCAATGAGCAGGGCGTGAATTTATTAAGTTGCCATGGCAGCAAAGGCCTTGAATATACTTATGTGTTTTTTATGGGTTGCTACAGCGGCTTGTGGGAAGGCAAACGCAAACCGAGCCAGGGATATAAATTGCCACCAACGGTTTTTCAGAAAGAAAGCAGAGAAGAAGCAGAGGAAGAATTGCGTCGCTTATTTTTTGTAGCGGCTACAAGAGCGGAGAAATATTTATACCTCTCCTTCCCGAAGTTTACCAACGAGGGCAAGCCATTGGAGGCTTCGCGGTTTTTGGCGGAAATGAATGCCGAAGACAATTTAAAAGTGGAGCCCATTACCATTAGCGAAGAAATAAAGCTGAAATATTCGGCCCTTCGTTATGGTCTGACGCAACAGCCATTGTTGGAAGCAGCGGAAAAAGATTTTATCAACGAGCTGCTGAAGAATTTTAAAATGAATGTAACGGCGCTCAATAATTACCTGGACTGCCCGGTGAAGTTTTATTATGCGTCGCTGATTCGTGTGCCTTCGGCGATTAACGAGAGTGCACAATTTGGTAGCAGCATGCATGATGCGCTGAATTTTTATTACAACAAAATGATGGAAGAAAAGCAATACCCGGGAAAAACGGTTTTGCTTTCGCGTTTTCAATGGCACATAACGCAGCACCGCGAAGTGTTTACGCCGCAAAGCCTGAAACGGTTTACCGATTATGGTGTGCAATGTCTTACTGCTTTTTATGCTCAGTTTTTTGAAGAAGGTGCACGGGCTGATTTTATTCGTACAGAGGTTCCGATGGAAGCAGTGATCAATGAAATTCCGCTCAAGGGTTTTGCAGATAAGATTGAATACTGGGGCAATGATATTTTGATCACGGATTTTAAAACGGGTTCTTTAGAAAAAAGCAGTAAGCGTTATGAGTTTGCCGAACCTTACCATCCGCAAAAAGAGCAGGGTGGTAATCACTGGCGGCAGGCGGTGTTTTATAAAATTTTGTCGGATAACCTGAAGGGGAAAACTAAAAATTTGCAAGGGATAGAGTTTCTTTTTATCGAGCCGAATGGAGATGGTGGGTTTGATAAGAAGTTGATCAATATTAAACCGGAGCATGAAGAGATTGTAAAAGCACAAATAAGAGATACCTGGGAGAAGATACAGGATCATGATTTTTATACGGGCTGCGGGAAGCCGGAATGCAGATGGTGTGAGTTTGTGAAGGAGCATAAGTTGTATGTGAGCCTTCTTGAGGGAGAAGAAGTGGCGGAGGAGCCGGTGAATCCGTTGAGGATGGTGGAGTGACCGCAGAGAACAAGAGAAGGAGAGTTGCGCGGAGCTCTCTGCGAAACTCGTTTACTCCTTTCTCTGCAGGGAAAGCCCCCATCCCCTAAAGGGGAGTTTTTGGAAGAGTCTTTAAAGTGAAATATTTCCTACGTTCTAATAGTGTGTTTATTGACTTTTTCTTTCTTGTAATCGTAAAGAATAATTGATTTTAATATTGATTGCAAAGCTCCCCTTTAGGGGATGGGGGCAAGCTTGCACTAATTGACGCTCGTTATAATAGACCTTTCAGTGAGTCATTTCGTTTCAGTGAGTGCATTCAAATCATCTAAGAATCTTCTTCATGCTAAATTCACAATAAGTGTAGTTGAAGTGCACTATTCATCGTATCAACGTGCTCATTCCTTTTTTTGTATAAATAACATTGTCTACACCAATGCCTTCCAATATCCAAACCACTGTTTGCACCGGGAGAGGGGAGCCTTTAAATGTTCCATTCCATCCTGTTTCTTCAGCTCTCATATCAAACAACAACTCGCCCCACCGATTAAATACTTTGAAA
>DATJDO010000191.1:0-2256 GCA_035497375.1 Chitinophagaceae bacterium
TTTGTTGATGATCTCGCCATCTACCGGGAAATAGATCAGCTGGCCGATGGGCATACCTGCATAGACGCGTACGGGGTGTACACAGGATATTTCGAGTGTCCAGGTGTTGCAGAAGCCTACATCACCCTTGCCTGCAGTGGCATGGATATCGATGCCCAGGCGGCCGGTAGAGGACTTCCCTTCCAGGAAAGGGACATGCGCATGGGTTTCGGTATACTCTTCGGTAACCCCCAGGTACAGGGTACCGGGTTGCAATACAAAACCTTCTTCCGGTATTTCGAAATGCTGGATGGTATTGTGTTTGCGGGCGTCCAGTTCTTTATCGCTGTAGGTGGCCAGGTGCTTACCCAGGTGCACATCGTAGGAGTTGGTACCCAGGAAAGAACGGTCATAAGGCTGGATCACGATGGTGCCTTTTTCTATTTCTTCCAGTATTCGTTTATCGGAAAGGATCATAATGTACTAATAAAAAGTGTGCAAATATAAAACCGGAATTCGGCAATTGGACAATTTGTTAAGTAGCAATAAAGTAAACGTGTAAAATCAGTCCTGAATGATTTTAAAAGCATTGCCGGGTTCGAAAGGATTAGGGACGACAATTTTCCATCACCTTTTTTATCAATTGACACAAACCCTGATTTAAATTTCATAAAAATGCATACATTGCGCTTTATAAAAATTATCCTAATGAATCGCACAAAATCTATTTTTGCCACAGTCTTATCCCTGACACTTCTTGTTTCCTGCACTAAAAAACCAAAAGACAAACCCGTTAATCATGGCACTCCATCAACCAAACTATATCCTATAAGTTCAGGTAACTCCTGGCGTTATGAAGTAACAACATATGACAGCTTGAATAATGTCACGGTAACTACGATGGAGGACAAGGTGGTTAATCTGACTTTTGTTATGGGAGATACCTTTTACAAAATTGCTGCTATCAATGCCTATTATCGCTCACCCGATGACGGATCTACGCTGATAGCCAATTCTGATGGGCAAGTAACCACACGATATCAATACCACAACGGATCAGATTCCATTCAAAAAATAGGGGAATTGTATATTGAGGGTTACATCAATAATTACTACAGCAGACTCGGCACTTTTACTTACAAGTCTTATAACGACTGTTTTTGTTTTATTACCCAGACCTCAGATGGAAGAGACCTTACATGGGTTGTCTACAAGTATTTGAAACCAGGCATAGGAATTGTAGGAGTAGAAGAATTCAGCTATAGTAAAGATGCAAATGGTCAGCAGGTTTATAAGCTCTACCGAAGTTCGGAACTCAAAGATTACTTTCTGTATCCGTAATGCAGACAGTGAGAATGGGGACAATTAGCAATCACTCACTACCTTTGCAGCAAGATGACCAAACTCTCTGTCAACATCAATAAAATAGCCACCCTGCGCAACAGCCGCGGCGGTGACAATCCCAATGTATTGCAGGCGGCTATCGACTGTCAGCGTTTCGGTGCAGACGGTATTACCGTGCATCCCCGCCCCGATGAGCGGCATATCCGCTATTCGGATGTGCGGGAGATCATGCCCTTTATCAGCACAGAGTTCAATATAGAAGGCAATCCTACCGAAGATAAATTTGTGCAGCTGGTGCTGGAGGTAAAGCCGCATCAGGTCACCCTGGTACCCGATGCGCTGGGCCAGCTGACCTCCAACCACGGCTGGGATACCATCAAAGAAGCAACATACCTCAGGGACATTGTCTCTGTTTTCAAAAAAGAAGGCATCCGCGTTTCCATATTTGTAGACCCTGTGGCAGAACTCGCAGCAGCGGCGGCAGACACCGGCACTGATCGCGTAGAGCTGTACACCGAAAGCTATGCACAGCAGTATAAAGCCGACTCCGCAACGGCCATTCAATCCTATGTAGCAGCAGCAAAGGCCGCTACAGCAAAGGGATTGGGCATCAACGCCGGCCACGACCTGGACCGTCATAACCTGGCTTTTTTTGCCCAAAACATCCCTGCACTGGCCGAAGTGTCCATAGGCCACGCCCTGATAGCCGATGCACTGTACTATGGCCTGGAGAATACGATTCAGATGTACCAACGCTGCCTGCAGCACCCTTAAGTATGGCGCGGAAGAAACAACTGAGCTTCGAAGACCTGCTGGACCGTGAATACGGCCTCGAAGGCAGTGAAAACCGCAAAGCCTTTGAGACAAAGGCCAAGTTTTTCGCACTCAGCGAAATGATCAAAGCCGCACGCAAAGAAGCAGGCCTCACCCAGC
>DATJDO010000192.1:0-7078 GCA_035497375.1 Chitinophagaceae bacterium
CCGGCTTCCAGAATTTCAACATCCTGGGCTCCATGAACTGGATCGACGGCCTGTCTTTTCACGAGTACCGCCATGCGTTGCAGTTTGCGAATTCGCGCCGGGGCTTTACCAAATTCCTGTCTATTATCGGCGGCCAGCAAATGTGGTCTCTGGGCACTATATTCTCCATGCCCAACTGGTATATGGAGGGCGACGCCGTACAGACCGAGACCTTGTTCTCCGGGTCGGGAAGGGGTAGGACGCCCTATTTCTTCAAAGAACAGCGCGCCCTGCTGCTCGACAATAGGGACTACAAGTATATCAAAGCACGCAACGGTTCGTTTAAAGACCTGCTGCCCAATCACTACCCTCTGGGCTATGCCATCCTCCGGCAGATGCGCGATGAACACGGACCGGATGTATGGGCTAAAGTGATGCGCGATGCCAGTTCCTACAGGAGCGCCTTGTATCCTTTCTCCCGGGCGATGAAAAGGCATACCGGCCTCACCAGCAGGAAGGCTTACTACCATACCTATGCCAGCCTGAAAAAAGAATGGAACGACGAACTGAAAGACACCAAACTGGTACCGACTACGGCCATTACCAATCTGCCCCGTAAAACTGTTACCAGTTACCAATGGGCACACCTGCAGGAAGACGGAAGCATTATCTGCCGTAAAGAAAGCTACAAACGCACCGGCGAAATCGTCCATATCAAAGACGGCAAAGAAAAACCCATAGCCGTATTGGGTATCGGAGTCAATGAAACCTTTCTTTCTGTAAACAACAGCCGCATAGCCTGGAATGAATTTACCACAGACAAAAGGTGGCAAAACAGGAACTACTCCGTCATCCGCACTTATGACCTGAATACGCATGCCAAAAGACGTCTGACCACGAAGACAAAACTGTTTGCACCAGAGTTTTCGAACAGCGGCAATAAACTGGTAGCTGTGCGCGCCAACGAACATATCCGTAACATGATTGTTTTCCTGGATGCAGGCAGCGGAAATGTCGTGGATAGCCTGCTGAACCCCCAGAACGATTTTATATCCTACCCGCATTGGACCAAAGACGATGCAGCCATTGTTTACCTGGCCAAACGCGAGGGTAAGATTGCAATGCAGAAATACGACCTGAACACGCGCCAGGTCACCGAGCTTACGCCCTGGTCCAGACAGGTTATCGGTCCGATGACGGTCGGTAAACAGTATGTTTACTTTACCGCCAGCTATACCGGCATCAACAATATTTTTGCCGTCAGCTTAAAAGGCGACAAACAGCTCAGGCAGCTCAGCTCAGTAAAAGTAGCTGCCGGAATGCCCTCCGTATCTGCGGACGAAAAGTCAATGGTGCTTTCTGAATTTACCCACCTGGGCGATCAGCTGACCCGCCAGGCCATAGACCCGGCCTCGGCCCCGCTTTATAGCATTGTTGAGCCGGAAGAACAGGCTTTTTACAAGGTCAATACGACTGCAGTAGAACACCAGCTGTACAACAATATACCGAAGTATGAATACCCTGTAAAAGACTACAAAGGTCTGATCCGCAGCCCACAGCTGCACTCCTGGGCCATCAGCGGCAGCCAGAGCGATGTTCATTTGAAAATTTCGATCAACAATATCCTGAATGATTTCGGTGCCGAAATTACCGGTGGATACAATATCAACGAACGTGCTTTGTATGCTTCAGGCCGGGTAGATTATGCCCGGTTTTACCTGCCCATCAGCCTGCAGGCAGCTATCAATGAAAGGAATATCCTCTCCCCCACCAACCTGGCCGATACCGGCAGCACAGCTGCCGATACGCTCAATTTTACAGAAAACATCTATACCGCTTCGGTACGCCTGCCCCTGCAGTGGAAGCACGGCATTTATCATTCCGGATTGACCCTGAATGCAGGCGTCAGTCAGGTCATCACCAATAAATACAAACTGAACGATGTGTCGGTACCGGCCATCACCGACAAGAACTTTACTGCACTTGAAGCCGGGCTGCAATTCTTCAACTACCGCGACAAGGCGCACCAGAACTTCAATCCACGTTTCGGTCAGGACCTGACGGCTTATGTCGGCAGCAGCCTGACCAATACTACCGCGCTGAAACTGATGGCCCAGACCAACCTGTACTTTCCCGGTTTTGCGCGCAACCACAGCTTTTACCTGCGGGGCGGCTACCTGAAAGAAGAGCTGACCAACGATTACCGCTTTATGGACAACTTCAACCACGCACGCGGATACAGGCCTATACGCGGAGACGAAGAATATGTAGCCGGTGCCAATTACCAGTTACCACTGTTCTACCCCGATTGGGGATTCGGCGGCTTGCTGTATTTCCAACGGATCAGGCTCAACGTATTTGCGGATTTCTCGCAGGTAAAGAACAATGCCCTGAACAAAACCTTCGACCAAAACTCTTTTGGTTATGAGCTGCTGTTCGATGTCACCTGTGTGAACGCACTGAGGCTCAGTACCGGCCTGCGTAATTCCTTCCTGCAGAACAGGAACTTCTTTGATGCCGACAGGAAGAATGTTGTAGAATTTTTCTTCGCCGGAACTTTTTAAACAATAAATACTCACAATAAAATACCGTACAAAATGAAAAAAACAATCGCTACCCTTCTTAGTTTCTGCTTTTTAGGAGCAGCAACAGCGCAACAGGGCAACACTAAAAACAAAGTTGCCATCCTGCCCTTTTCCGTTGTATCCAACGAAGGCGGGCTTAATTCTGATGCCATGGCCAAAAAAGTACAGACTGAATGTGAAAACTCCTTCGAAAAAAATACTTCGCTGGATGTACAGGCTTCCAGGAAGACCAATGCCCTGCTGGCCCAAAACAATATCAGCCCGGACAAGCTGGATGCTATGGCCCCGGAAGAACTGGCCAAAATGCTGGGCGTCGAGTTTGTAGTATTTGGCTCCGTAGAAATCCAGAACGAAGGCACCAATACGATCGGCAGCAGCAGTTCCAGTTACGAAAGCGGACCGAAAAGAAACAACAGCAACAAAACCAAAGCCTCCGGCTACAATGTAAACTCATCCAGCACTTCAGTAAAGTACAACGACCACCTGAGATTGGAGATATACAACGATGCGGGCAATAAAATCTATTCTGAAACAAGGTCTCCTTTCGGCAGCTCTATGGATTCGTATAGAAGCGGCCTGGACTATATGGTCAAAAGAACACCTTATGGCAGCAAGCATAAGTAACAACTTTTAAGTCAGTAAAAGGCGCAATATTCTGTATTGCGCCTTTTCTTTTTCCGGCCGGTGCGGATGCTTTTTCTATCCAATAAAACTTGTATCGTGACCCATAAGATACAGGACCAATATAAGCCCGAGCAGCATCAGCAATGCGCCAACATACCAGCCATATTTATCAATTACAGAGTCTAGATTGCGGTCCATTGTGTTTGTATTTGAGGCCGCAAAAATAATATGGACGCTGTAATCGTACAATATGAAATTGATATCATGTAAGATGCGTACGGTAGTAAGCCCGGACCTTTACTGCTATAATATGTTAACTGGTTTGTTTGAGCACCCGAAAGGGTGCTTTTTTTAGCAGGCTCGTTATAAAGACTACCTTACACTATGAAAGCGCCAAAAGAGGATGGAGAAATGTTTGAAACCGTTATTTTTTATGTGATCAGTTTTTCGACCGTATTTGTCCTTGTATTATTGGTGTACAAATTCTTTATCCGGATGATTTAGCAACCAATAGTCAGATGTCCCCTTAGGCAATATGTTATTCTTTAGTGTAAGGATGTTGACCCTGAGTATATTGGGCTACCTTCATGGGGCTATGAAATTTTCATAGTTTAAAATTGCAAATTATGTCGAAAGAAAAAACAGGGAAGAAGGACGTTATGAAAAAGGCTGTCAAAACACCCAAAGAGAAGAAAGAAGAGAAAAGGATGAAAAAAGAAAATAAAAGTCATGCCGAATAGCTTGAATTACCAAAGCCTTGTGATGCTTAAGGTGTAACTTCAGTAAATGAAGAAGTCCTTTTATGATTTTATCGGTTTGTTTCAAAATGATTCTTATTACAGCGTAATCGCAGAGCTCACAGAGGATGACATTACATTTCCGATGTATGCTGTAAAAGAAGAAATTTTAAAGTACATGCAAGTTGCCACCAGGTATGCAAGGGTACAGCCTCAAATAACCGAGCTGTATAAAAGCTACCTGAGGAGCATTAACGAATAGATTTGTTTGAAATGTTCAGGCACCTTCCTTACGGGAGGTGCTTTTTTGTGGGGATATCGGGAAGCAAAAAATAAAAGTTCCTTCCGGGCTTTTTCATCCTTCCTTCTCTTTTTTGTATCTCTGAGGTAACTGTGTAATATCGAAGCTTGACTGCCTCATGATCTCCTGCAATTCCTCGTTACGCGAGCGTAAATTGTCAATTCTGTCCTTTAAATTTTTAGATTCAAGTAGACTTTCCTGCATCTTATTCACTGACTCCTCTGGCGTGTCCATGCAGTGAAGTTAGACCATTATATAAGGGAAAAACCGTTTATTTTCCGAATGAAATCCGTGCCCTTTCTAATTGCGTGGTACACCAGGTATTTTGTTTGATGAGGTCAGACTGATTCATGAATAAGTGACCCTAATCATCGTCAGACGGAAAGCTACAGATAGAAAGGAAACGTTACCGTTTAAACTTGGGCAGGTAAAGTACCTCAGCGCCAACTATAGCAACTATTAGAAATAATGCCATGCAGTCAATCATATAAATATACGTAGATTATTGTCTAAAACCAACAAAACCACCCAGGGAGCAGGCAGGGGAAAAAACTGATGATACGGAGCCACTCTTCCCCTTAAAGGGGAAGTCCGCGCAGCGGGATGGGCTTAGCTTGGGCGACTTCGCAGCTGTCCGGTATGTTCCGAAGCCGGACAGGCAATAAACCGATCTGTGATCCGCCGTCGTACCTGCCGCTGCTTATTCAAATGGCACTACTTTGAAAACATAGAACATGCGTAGCAGCTCCTGTCATTTTTCACTAATTTAGTCCTGGCAATACCGCTCTTCCCCTTTAGAAAATAAAGGCACCAAAATTAAATACCGGCCATCCCTTGCACAAACAGATGATTATGGATCAGGATGTTGAATTTACGCTGGTCAAACCCGGCGCAGTGCTGGAAGCTTATGTCGAAAGTTTCTGGATGCTGCACAACAAGTCGGGCAGCCCTAAAGAAGTCATCATCCTGCCGGATGGAAGAATGGATCTGTTTTGCTCCCGCTCGGCAACAGAACCTTTTCACATTACCCTTTCGGGAATTGAAACACAGCCCGACCAGGCCATCCTGAACCCCGGTACCCTTATGTTCGCCATCAGCTTCCGGTTGCTGGCTGCAGAGTACATATTCCAACAGGCTATTTCCGGCATCGTGAACTATGCCCTGCAGTTACCGGCAGACTTCTGGGGTTTTGGCCCGGGCGACCTGGGTGACTTTTCCCTGTTCTGCCAAAAAGCTACAGCAAAAATACAGTCACTGATACCCGGGGAAACAGACAGCAGGAAACAACTGTTGTTTGAACTGCTGTATGCACGCAACGGCAACATCACCGTAAAAGAGCTTTCAGAAAAAGTGTTTTGGAGCAGCAGGCAGATCAACCGTTATTTCAACCAGCAGTTCGGATTTTCTTTAAAGACCTATTGCAACATCCTGCGTTTTCGTGCATCCTTTCCCCACATCAAAGAGGGCAAACTGTTTCCCGAACAGGACTTTGCCGACCAGTCTCATTTTATCAAAGCGGTAAAGAAACTTTCCGGAGTGTCGCCGAAAGAACTAAACCGGAATCAAAACGGCCGATTTATACAATTTTCAGCCCTGCCTTCAAAGTAGTTTTGCATAACTAAACAGAAGTTTCGGTATGAACATACAAGATAAAAAAATTGCCATTATCGGCGGAGGACCAGGTGGATTGACCCTGGCCAGGCTGCTGCAAATTGCGGGAGCTACCGTAAAGGTATACGAAAGGGACCTGGATAAACACGCACGGGTACAGGGCTCGCCGCTGGACCTGCACGAAGAATCAGGCCTGGCAGCCCTCGCAAAAGCCGGCCTGATGGCTGAATTCAGAAAGAACTTCCTCCCTGGTGCCGACAGGATGAAGATCATGAACGAGCAGGCAACAGTATACTACAGCGATCATGATACCAAACAGGAAGAAAACTTTGGCCATGAACATTTCCGGCCCGAGATTGACCGGGGAACTTTGAGAAAAATACTGCTGGACTCTTTACAATCCGGAACGGTGGTGTGGGATAGCCATTTTATCACTATGGACCGGCAGGAAGAAGGCTGGTTGCTGCACTTCAAAAACAAAGACGCCGTCTATGCAGATATCGTCATCGGGGCGGACGGGGCCAATTCAAAAATCCGTCCGTACGTTACCGGTATCAAACCCTTTTATTCCGGGGTGATGATGCTGGAAGGCAATATCAATGACGCAAGGAATGCAGCGCCACAGATTGCCACCTTGCTGAACGGAGGAAAAATAATGGCTTTCGGCAAGGGAAAGAATATACTAATGGGTCAGAAAGGAAATGGGGAAATCGGCTTTTACGCCAGCTTTAAAGCAAGCGAAAGCTGGGCTGCCGATAGCGGCCTGGATTTTTCCGACAAAGTCCGGGTATTGGAATGGTTCAAAACGGCATACCCGGAATGGAGCAGCGTGTGGTTTGAATTATTTGAACAGGCCGGAACACCCTTTATTCCCCGCCCCATCTATTGCATACCACAGGATCAAAACTGGGGAGCCCAATCTAACGTAACGATACTCGGTGATGCCGCCCACGTGATGCCCCCATTCGCAGGGGAAGGGGTAAATATGGCCATGCTGGACGCATTGGAGCTCAGCGAGTCCCTGCTGTCCGGACAACACAATAACATACAGGAAAGTATTGCCTTTTATGAAACCGGCATGCGCAAAAGAGCCGCTGTTGCCGCACAGGAATCCCTGGAAAATGGCGAACGGATGCACGGCGAAACCGCATTGGATACCATGTTGAATTTTTTCAAGGGACATGGGCAATAATACCGGGGAATCCTATGAAGGGATAAACAGTCAATACCCTTTATAGGAT
>DATJDO010000193.1:0-14829 GCA_035497375.1 Chitinophagaceae bacterium
CCCTTGAGCACTTGTATTGCCTCTTCCTGCCCCGCAGTGTCGCTAGGGACCTGCATAAGGCTATCAGGAAGTAGTACCGTGGATTCCTGTACCGGAACGGAGCTATCTGCGACCACTGTTTCTTTATCCGCCTGTTGTGCACAGGAGAACAGACATAAGATACTGAATGGTATATAAAATCGTGATTTCATCTGATTACAGAAGTACGTACAAGTTAAGTTATTTGCGTCAAACAACAGGCCTTTCCGGGGTAAGAACGACCGGCTTACCCGTAGCACTCCCGAAACTTTGTCTTTAGTAAGGAGCACTCCCCTGCCGGTATTTACCACGACACGAAAACCATAATACAAGCGGAATCAGGTAGGAAAAATGAAGCACAAACGCTTATATTCGCATCTAAACCAAATCTTTATGAACAAAAAAATGATCGTCGGCCTCCTGTTAGCCGGTATAGCGGGTACAGCATCCGCACGCGAATCCAGGCTCCTGAAAAAACAGCCATTAAAGTTGCCGGCACATGCGACAACAGAACAGGTGCTCGCGTATTGCGCGCAACTCAGCACGCAGTTGAAAACAGAAATCAGTATCGGCCGCTCAGGCGCTAAAACAACAGCCGTACAGTCCAGGCTGATCGCAGATGTATCCATCGATATCGGCCCGGGCATTTCGGTCATCGACAGTGTACGTGCCTACTATTCCGGCGCCCGTGGCGGAGACCTTAAATCAGCATCTATAAAATTTGATTCGGCGCGGATCTTTTCCAGGTCTCCCTCGTTTACCCTGGACCTGGCTGCAGTGTCCCGGCAGTCTTTCGATGCCGCAGAGAATATAAAAACCCGTAGCGAGCAGGATTGGGATGCCGCGAGCTCCACTTTTATAGATTACAGCCTGAGCTTCAGCAACTATAACACAGACAACCAGGTCACAGTGGACAGTATGCTTGAATCGGACGGCACGGCACTGCAAATAAAATCAAAACAAATCACCAACTACAATACCGCTAAAGATATCAGCGAAACGATCGACCAGGAATGGAACGGCAGTGGCTGGGATAATATTTCACGCAACACTTACCTGTATACAGCGGCCAAAAAACCGTCACAGCTTTATGTGCAGACTTGGAACGGCAGCGGCTGGGACACCGGCGGCAGGGTGACGTATACGTACGATGGATCGGGGAGGCTGAGCACCGAACTTACAGAATACCAGGACCTGTCCACAATGACCTGGAGCAATTCTTCATTGACGACCTATACTTATGATGCCGCCGGTAACAAGCGCAGCGAAAACCGGCAACAATGGGATTTTGGGGCAAGCAGCTGGAAAGATTATCAGTACTATGATAACCATTTCGACGCAGGCAATAAGCTGATCGAATCAATTATGAGCTTTACAATCGGCGGCACCGTGGATACCTTCAATCATACTGTCTACAAGTATAATACCTACAACCAGGTTACCGAAGAGTGGACCAACCCCTGGGACGGAAGCCTGCACAGCTGGGATGAAGACAATGGCTACGCCAGCCGTTACTATTATGAAGAATACAGCCCCACAACCCTGAAGGAAACAGCAGTACAAGGCAGTATGCGACTGTTCCCGGTACCGGCAAAAGACAAACTGCAACTGGAAGTCAGCTTGCTGCAAACCCAGGAATGTAGTATCATATTGACAGATCTGCAGGGACGCATATTGCAATCAAACGCCTATGCCGCCGGCAGTGTCCTCAATGAAACAATCCCGGTCAGCCACCTTGCCCCAGGCCCTTACCTGATCACAATCAGCGGTGCAAAAGGCGCACACCTGGTCAAACAAGTCATCATCGCACACTAAGAACAACTATCCTTTATATTGTACGGAAGCCACCTTAGGGTGGCTTCTGTGTTTTGAGAGATGGCCGTGGCTGGATATTTTAAACGGGTTAATGCTGCTGAACTCCGTGATGCCTATTTCCTGTCCTGGCGCCCGTGACACCTGCACATTTCAGCAATTGACAATGGAATGCTTACGGCAATAATCACTACTAACAGAAATTACATTCTTCTACTCCATCATTTATCATTACCTTTATACAGTATCTATTCACCCCCAGCCGTTCATCCGTAAGAAGGGTTTCCGCGTAATCTTATCACTTCGTAGAAATATTGGCCTAAAAAAGCTGTTATGGCCTTATTTCTGTTTGTTGTACTCCATTGGTACATTTCTCTTTTTTTTCAGTCGGTTTTCCATCACCGCTACGCTGCCCACGGTATCTTTTCGATGTCGAAAATATGGGAGCGGATCTTCTTCATCGGTAGTTACATCGCTCACGGTTCATCCTATATCAGCCCGCACACTTACGGATTGATGCATCGTTTGCACCACGAGCATACTGATACCCCCGAAGACCCGCACTCCCCGTCCAATTCGACCAATGTGCTGGCCATGCTGGTACAGACCCGGAATAATTACTACGATATCTACAGCGGCAGTGTGGTGCCCGAAAAAAAGTACTTCAAGAACCTGCCCTGCTGGGAAAGCATGGACAGGCTGGCCCATAATTGGATCTCCCGTATCATATGGATCCTGATCTACGCCCTTATTTACTATACTCTGGCACCCAGCTGGTGGTTTTTCATACTCCTCCCGGTCACCTGTGCACTGAGTTCTGTACAGGGAGCCATTGTCAACTGGTGGGCACACCGGCTCGGATATACAAATTTCGCGGTCAGCAATACTTCAGTAAACATCATGCGTTTCGACATTTTTTTTATGGGAGAAGCCTACCACAACAATCATCATAAAAACCCTTCCTATGCGAACAATGCGCATCAGAAAAGCGAATGGGACATGGGCTATCAATGCATGAAGATCATGGATAAAATGGGGATCATACAGCTTAAAACGCGTTCAAAACGCCGGCAGGACGATCACCCGAAAATCAATCAGTAAAATCAAATTACACTATGGCGGATTCATTTCTTAAAAAAGAACAATCGAAGAAAAAAGCAAAACAGAAAAAGGATAAAATTCAGAAAATGAAAGAGCGCAAGGACAACAACCTGAAAGGGAAACCCCTTGAAGATATGCTGGCCTATATCGACGAAAATGGCAACATCAGCGACACCCCCACCCCAACACCTCCGGCAAAACCGGAGTAAATTTTTGAACGCCCGGGTCGCATAAGACTGTAGTCGACGACCACATAAAGATGTACGGGAAAAATGGCTGCATAAATGTATGCTAAGATCCCCCACTCTTTAACAGGTTTTCTGCGATCCGGCCTGTTCCGGGGTATATGCCGGTCTGGCAAAAGAGATTTGTGATTTGCCCGGAAGCTTCTATGATGCAAGGGAATATTACCTGCTCATCAATCAGTTCTGTTACGGATCGGCCCCGGAATAGCTGCCTTATGTGTTGCGCCCTGCCTAGCATCTCCGAATACACTTTGCTGCAACAGGGGGGCCTTGGTCATCCTGAACCTTTTGGATCAGCAGTGGATGCCATGGTTAATAAATTTGCCAGCACAGGAAATGTCTCCACAAAAGCAGTGTCCCCCCCACCATCGGACCAATATTAAACGAACAAATCAAAGCTAAGTGCGTCTTCATATTGTTGAAGAGTTAAGTCATTAAAAGCTTCATGAGTACGATCATTGCTATAGTCATTGATCCAATCCTCTGTGCCCATACCAATATTAGACACGTTCCGAACGGCAATACCGAACCCCTCATCAAGCGAATCTGTGATCCGCTCAGCGGCCTGATCGCAACGACCCTTATCCGGACAAGAGAAGCATACATCAAAGCCTGAAACTTTTAAAGGATGATTTGAGAAGAGTATGGAGCGTTCATGACAAGTGGAGCAAATTGATCTAACATAAAATCTATAGCCCGCCCCCGATGGTATATCCATAGGCGACCTCACATCAATATGCTCCACCAGCGCTGCGAATGCCAGACCTGAGCCCATGCTTCTCCGAGCACTAATTTTCACCTTTTTTTAAAATAGAAAACTGTACTCGCCCCATCAACGTAACTGATACGGTACAGAAACAACCTCAGTACACTTTCTCACAGTTTTTTAAACGTAAATTTTATGAAAAAACTCCACTTAACGTCGCGGCTCAAAGGGTTTGGATTGCTCCTTTGCAGTATGGCGCTGGGCATAAGCAGTTATGCATCAAGCCATAGAGAGGCTCCGCTTATTTCCAGGGACCCGCAGGCAGACAACACGGACCTGTATGCCTTCAGAAGCCCTGATGACCCGAACACGATCACCATTATTGCCAACTACATTCCGTTTGAACTGGCCGAAGGCGGTCCCAACTATTATGGTTTCGGCACCAATGTGCGCTATGAAATCCATATTAAAAACAACACTACGACTACCGGAGACGATATTACTTACCGTTTCACTTTTGCCAAAACAAACGAAGATTCGACCACATTCTTCAACATACGCCTTGGAAAGCAAAACCTGAAAACCACATATACCTGCGAAAAAAGTACAGATGGCGGCATGACCTTTACGACTATTTATTCCAATGGTATCGTACCGCCCCCTAATATCGGGCCTCGTTCTATTGAGGATGTTACCGTAGGTTTAGGTACAAGCTACCCCGCTTTAATGGCAGGAGCTATAGCCACAGCGAGCTCCGGAGAAAAGCTTTTTTGCGGTCCTGTTGACGATCCTTTCTTTGTAGATCTGGCCGGCGCCTTTGATGTAGGCAATTTCCGCCCCGACGGCAACCCCATCAATGCCCCGAAAGATGGCCTTGCGCGTTATAACGTGCATACGATTGCGCTGAAAATCCCGATCAATATGCTACAAAAAAGCGGCATGAGCGTATCTGCTGCAAAAGATATCCTGGATGGTGACTTCGTCATTGGCGTATGGGCTTCTGCCAGTCGCCAGCAGATCAAGACCTTGACGGCAGGTTCTGACCCTGCTTACTCTGGCTCCTGGGTACAGGTGTCTCGCCTGGGTATGCCCCTGACCAACGAGGTGATTATCCCCGTGGGTATGAAAGACAAATGGAATGCCTCCACACCTTATGCTGACCTTGCGTATATTCCCAACTTCAGCAATCCGGAAATTGCGCTGTATATGGATGAATCAAAATTTGCCGGTGCGGTACCCGCCTTTAATGGTTTACGCATCCAGTCCCAATCATTGGGCAGTTTTGATTTCAGAAATGGTCGCAAAGGCTTATATGGTCTGAAAGGCTCTGCAGCTGTAGCAGGTACTGCGCTGGACGACGCGTTGTTTGGCACCGTACTGTTGCCGGATAGCACCAGCCCCCGTGCAGTAGATATCCTGCCGATATTTTATACCGGTGTTCCCAACCTGCCTCCCTATCAATTGGCTACCGGAAAAGGCGGCAACCCCCTGGCCGCCGGAAAACCGTTTGTGAACAACTTCCTGGCCACAAAAGGAGACATGCTGCGTCTGAATATGGCGACACCCGTGACCGCACGCACCGATCCCAAATTCAGCTCTCTTGGCCTCATACAAGCAGCAGTGCTGGGCCTGACAGACCCCGCTTATAATACAAATGCCACGCTGGAATTCATTCCTAACATGGATGGTTTCCCGAACGGACGCCGCCTTGAAGATGATGTAACGACCATCGAAATACAGGCTGTTGCCGGTGTTGCATTGGCTGCTATCGGCCTTTGGTACGACGATTACAACGCGGCCTCAAGCCCAAGCCCGGTAACACCACGATTGGGCCGTGTACTTGGCTTTACTGCCGGTGTAACCAAAAATGACACCACGTTCGCTACAGCTTTCCCCTATGTACAGCAACCCTGGAGAGGCTACGATTACACGATAAAAGAAAGATTCTAATCATCAACTCAAAAAATACTAATTATGAAAAATATTCTAACTAAAACTTTAACGGGTTTGATGATTTGCCTGTTGCCCCAGGTGCAAGCCAACGCATCATCGCACCGTGAGGCTCCGCTGATCGCTCATGATCCAGTCGCCGACAATACCGACTTGTATGCTTTCCGCAGCCCCTGCGACACTAATAAGATTGTATTGATTGCCAACTACATTCCTTTTGAGCATCCTGCCGGAGGCCCCAACTGGTATACATTTGGAGAAAACATACGCTACGAGATCCACGTAAAAAATAATGCCTCCACTACCGGAGACGATATCATTTACCGCTTTACCTTCTCCCATACAGATGAAGACAATACAACTTTCTTCAACATACGGCTTGGTAAAGAAAACATCAAAACAACCTATACCTGCGAACGCAGTATGGATGGTGGTGCAACATTTACGACTATTGTTACCGGTGGTGCAGTGCCCCCTCCGAACATCGGACCGCGCTCTATCGAAAACACCACTGTTGGCCTCGGTAAATCTTACGCCAGCCTGATTACAGCCGCTGTCGCTACAGCAAGTTCCGGAGAGAAAATATTCTGCGGGCCTTCTGATGACCCTTTCTTTGTAGACCTGGGCGGAGCCTTTGATGTCGGCGGTTTTCGAAAATCGGGCCGGGATGGCCTGGCAAAAATGAACTGCCATTCCATTGTAATCGAAGTGCCGATCAGCACCTTACAAAAATCAGGTATGAGTGTTACTGCAGCGAGCAGTATTCTTGATCCCAATTTCGTCATCGGTGTATGGGCTTCTGCCAGCCGTCGCCAGATCACTACCCTGAGCGCTACAGGAGACCCTTCTTCTGTAAGCGGCACTTGGGTTCAGGTATCCCGTATCGGTATGCCGCTGACCAACGAAGCGATCATTCCTATTGGCAGCAAAGACCGCTGGAACGGTTCAACCCCTTATTCAGATGCGGCGTACATCCCATTCTTCAGGAACCCTGAGCTGGCCCTATATATGGATGCCTCTGCTTTTGGTGGTGCAGTGCCGGGTCTTTCCGACCTGAGGATTCAGACCAATTCCCTGGGCGCCTATGATTTCCGCAATGGCAAACCTGGCTTGTTTCCCTTAAAAGGGACACTTGCTGTGCTGGGAACCGCACTGGATGACCTGTTCGGATACGGCACCATACTATTGCCCAACAACTCCAGCCCCCGTGCGGTAGATATCCTGCCGATATTTTACACCGGTGTACCCAATATGCGTCCTTACCAACTGGCTACCGGGAAAGGTAGTGGTGGACCATTGGCTGCCGGAAAACCGTTTATCAACAACTTTCTGCCCGTGCTGGGTGATATGCTGCGCCTGAACATGGCGGTACCTGTCACACCAAGGACCAGTCCTGATTTCAGCTCCTTAGGTTTGATTCAGGCAGCTGTATTGGGTCTTACCGACAGTCGTTTCAATACCAGTGCAGCCTTGCAGTTTATTCCCAACATGGACGGCTTCCCGAACGGACGTCGCCTTGAGGACGATGTAACGACTATCGAACTACAAGCAGTATCCGGTGTTGTACTGGCCGCTATCGGTTTGTGGTACGATGATTTTACGACCAGCCCTGTTACACCTGATCTCCTGAGTGTACTGAGCTTCAATGCGGGCGTCACCAAAAATGATACCACATTCAATACCTGCTTCCCTTATGTACAACAACCCTGGAGAGGCTACAATGGTCCTGACTACGTAGCAGACCCATTGATCCCATTGTCTGTGAACAACCTGGGGCTTTCCGCTCCGCAAATAGCGATGGTGGCCTACCCCAACCCCTTCAAAACCAGCCTGAATTTCAAATATAAACTGGTGTCGAAAGGAAATGTGCAGCTGACGATCATGGATGTAAACGGTAAACTGGTGCAGTCTTTGCCACAGGGCAATGTTGCTGCCGGAGATTATATTGTTGATTTTAACGGAAGTAACCTGGTTGCCGGAAACTACTTTGTAAAATTATCCGTCAATGGTGCGGTGATGAACACCACCAAAATCGTAAAAACAAACCAGTAATCAACTGGGTGATTAAAACACCAAACGGCGAAGGAGGGATGGCAACATCTCTCCTTCGTTTTTTTACGTAGATAAGGCAACCATCTAATCAACAGTTTTATGAAAAAACAAATTTACGCATGGATGCTGCTGATATTCAGCACTTCAAGCCTGCTTTTTTCCTGTAAGAATACCTCCTCTCAAGATACTATCCCGAAATTAAAAACAGTGCAGGCAGGAGCCGCCCCACAGGAGGAAACAGACAACATCAGGAAAACTTACGCGGAAGCCGTTGCAGCCCTGAAAACAAATCCTGAAGACCTGAAACAATACCTGACCCTGGCCACAGTCTTCATTATGGAAGGCCGTATTACCGGCGATGGCTCCTACTACAGCAATGCCGCCATCTCTATGCTGAATCAGATCACCACTAACCCGGCAGCCACACAAGATCAGCTTTTTGAAGCCTATAGCCTGAAGTCGGCTGTATTGCTCAATATGCACCAGTTTGCCGATGCCCGGCGCATGGCGCAGGAAGGGATAAAGCTCAATAGTTTTAACTCCGGTATTTATGGTGCATTGGTGGATGCAGAAGTGGAACTGGGTATCTATGACTCTGCAGTCGCTCATTGCGACAAAATGCTATCCCTACGCCCTGATTTACGCTCTTACTCCAGGGCTTCGTACCTGCGCCAGATCCACGGCGACAACAGGGGTGCTGTAGCAGCGATGAAGATGGCTGTGGAAGCCGGCCTTCCCGGTGCAGAGCAGACAGAATGGGCCAGGGTAACCACAGGCGATCTTTTCCTGAACATGGGCAGTATCGACACCGCAGAGATCCTGTACAAAATGTCCCTGGTATACCGTCCGAACTACCCATTTGCGACCATGGGCCTGGCCAGGGTGGCCAAAGCCCGTAAGCAATACGACACAGCTATTGCTTACGCCACAAGTGCGATTAAAGTAATGAGCGATCCGGGCTTTATTTCCTTTCTTGCGGATATCTATGAATTGAAAGGAGATCAGGCTAAAGCCTTGTCGATCAGGAAAGATGTCTTAAAAGGCTTGAAAAAAGGTTTGGAGGAAGAACAGGATGCAGCGGTGAAACACAATGCCAACCGGGAAATGGCACAGGCCTACCTGAATATGAACCAATTGGAAGAAGCCTACCAATATGCCAAACTTGATCTTGACATGCGTCCGGATAACATTGACGCCAATGAGCTGATGGCCTGGGTATTATTTCTCAGGAAAGATTATGGTGAGGCCAAAACATTTGCCGATCGCATGCTGCGTAAGAAAACGCAAAATGCAGCGTCCCTGTATAAAGCGGCTGCGATCTATGCTGCTGCAGGAGATGCCGGTCACAGCAATGCGATGAAACAGGAAGCCCAGCAGCTGAATCCTTTTATCGACGATCACCTGAAAACACAGGCCGGTAGTTTCTAATTCTATTCCCCTATCTTCCCGATGAGACCAAGGCTGTTGCTCCTCTTGCCTTTGCTCCTGCTTTGTTTGCAGACAGCAGGGCACACCATCAACTATCAGTTAGAACCCATGAAGGGCACAGATGTATTCTGGCAATACCTCTGTATCGGGTATGAGCATATCATTCCCCTGGGCCTGGATCATATCCTTTTCATTTTGTGCCTGTTTTTTCTCAACACCAGCCTGAAAAAAATCATCCTGCAGGCTTCTATGTTCACACTGGCGCACTCCCTTACCCTGGCCCTGGCTGTGTATGGCGTTATCAAACCTCCAGGCGAAATTGTGGAGCCACTGATTGCCGCTTCTATCGCTATTCTTGCATTGGAAAATATTTTTTCAAACAAAGTAAAACCCTGGCGCATGCTGATGATCTTCCTGTTTGGACTCATACACGGCATGGGCTTTGCAGGTGCGTTGTCTGAGCTCGGTATACCGGACTACGCTTTTGCTACAGCACTGATCAGCTTTAATATCCGGGTGGAATTAGGGCAGCTGTCGGTTATTCTCTTTATGTATTTTATCGTGGCACGAACGATGGGAAAATACCCCTGGTACCGCAAGGTTATTATTGTACCCTCTTCTATCATCATAGCATCCGTTGCTGTTTACTGGACTTTCGAACGGATCTTCCTGAGCTAGGCGGCATTGTATAACAAGGTTCCTTTCAGCATTGCAACAACAAATATGGTATGCTATGCTCCGCAAACTTTTACGGTGCAATAAGCGTACATAATCAAAACCGCCTTTATGAATCAAAAACTACATTTCCGTTTTTCCCTCACGCTTTTATGCTCCTTTTTTTCTTTGTGCGCCTGGGCCCACAATGGCAGCATCAAAGGATATGTGTATAACGGAACAGGCAGGAAGCCGCTTGAGGGCGCCAATATCTACATCAGGGAATTAAAGATCAGTGCAGTCACTGACGGCTTTGGCGCCTTCTTTCTGAAAAACATAAGTGAAGGAAAATTCACGCTTGTGATTAATCATGTAGGATTCGAAAGCAGGGAAGAAACCCTGAAAATTGAAGATGGTGTCACTACAGACTTTACGGCACATATGTTGCCTATAGCCATCAATATTAATGAAGTAACGATCAATGCAAAAAAAGACCTTACCCTGAGCAGTATCAGCGGAGTGGACCTCAAGTCGCGGCCTATCAACTCTTCCCAGGATCTGCTCCGGCTTGTTCCCGGAATGTTCATCAGTCAGCACCAGGGTGGTGGTAAGGCCGAACAGATGTTCCTGCGGGGATTTGATGTAGATCACGGCACCGATGTACATCTTTCTGTAGACGGTATGCCCATCAATATGGTCTCCCACGCACACGGACAAGGATATGCTGACGCTCATTTTATCATTCCGGAAACGGTGGAAAAATTGAATTATGGTAAAGGCCCCTATGCCATAGATAAAGGAAATTTTGCTACCGCAGGCTGGGTAGAATACAAAACAAAAACAGTGCTGGACAATAGTTTTATTAAAGCAGAAGCGGGCACCTACGGCTATGTCCGTACCCTGGCCGGAATCAATATACTGGATAAGAATGCGGGTAAAGCCAACCAGGAAGCTTATGTAATGGGAGAGTTCAATTACAACAACAGTTACTTTGATGCCCCACAGAATTTTAACCGCTTCAACCTTATAGGCAAATACACCAATTACCTCGATAAGAATAAAATCCTGAGTGTGACTTTATCCGGCTTCAGCTCCGGCTGGGATGCCTCCGGACAAATACCCGACCGTGCCGTAGCACAGGGCATCATCTCCCGTTTTGGCAAAATTGACGACGAAGCCGGTAAAACCAGCCGCTACAATGCCAATGTTCAATACTACCATGCCATCAACAACCGCAGCAGTTTTAAGAGCAACCTCTATTTCAGCAAGTATGATTTTGAGCTCTTCTCCAATTTTACCTTTTTCCTCCGTGACACCGTGAATGGAGACCAGATCAAACAAAAAGACAACCGCATTACTGCCGGGTACAACGCGGCCTACAATACTGAATACCTTATCGGATCCGTGCAGGCCAAAACAGAAGCAGGCATTGGCTTTCGCTATGATGATGCCACCGGAAGCGAATTAAGCCATACCCGGGGTATGAAAACATTGCTGGAAAGACTGGCCTACGGTGATATACGGGAAACGAACCTGTTTTCTTATGTCAACCAGACTTTCTACCTCACGCCCCAATTGGTCCTGAATGCAGGTTCACGCTACGATTATTTTATCCAGGAATATAAAAACCTCCTGCCCGCAGACCCACAGACATCTATCAATAAAGTGGGGCGTTTCAGTCCCAAAACAGGTCTGTACTACAATTTTACCGACAGGGCCAGGGTATATGCCAATTACGGAATCGGCTTTCATAGCAATGATACAAGGGTAGTGATAGCGCAGGATAACAAACAAATCCTGCCCGCGGCTTATTCAAGCGACCTGGGCACCGTCATCAAACCCACTAAAAAACTACTTCTTTCTGCAGCAGTATGGATGCTCGACCTGCAGCAGGAATTCGTGTATGTGGGTGATGAAGCAGTCGTAGAGCCTTCAGGGCGTACCCGCCGTTATGGCTTTGATGTTTCTGCCCGGTATGATATCTTTAAATGGTTGTACCTGGATGCAGATGTCAACTATGCCCATGCCCGTGCGCGCGATGAGCTGAAAGGGGAAGATTATATTCCGCTGGCAGCAAAGATCACTTCTATCGGTGGTGCTACGGTAAAGTTCAGCAAGTATTTCAGTACCGGCCTCCGCTTCCGGCATATCGGGGATCGCCCGGCCAATGAAGACAATTCAGTGGTCGCAAAAGGATACACTGTTTTTGACATGGTTGCTGCTTATACGCGCAAATCTTATGAGCTGGGTCTCCAGATCCAGAACCTGACCAATACAAAATGGAACGAAGCACAATTTGATACCGAAACACGACTCAGGAATGAAGTAACACCCGTTTCAGAGATTTGCTTTACACCGGGTACCCCATTCTTTATCAAACTCACTGCGGCGTATAAGTTCTAAAAAAGGGCATTGACTACTCTTTGTGACCGGAACTCAATAGTTTAAAAGCGGTAAGTGGTTTTTCTTTTTATGCAGCATTGCAATTATGTTTTATGGCGCTTTGAATCCTTTCTATATGGCCTGTCCTCTTCCCCGGCAATGGCCACTGGCATACAAGGGTTGCAAGAACCTGACTGATGTGACAAGATTCTATTTTTTACAGTACAGCAGTGGGCTAAACCTGCATTTTTAAAAAACAGCAGACAGGCCCCCAAAAAATAGCAGGGAAATTCACACGAAAATAAATGCATTCCATATAACTATATTTTAATGAATTCTATTTTTGGGGCATGAAATCATGGAGATGATACTTTATGCCAGAGACATAGACCGATTAGCTCAGATCAGACGGCATATCGATGAAAATCTTGATAAGGACCTCAGCCTGGATATCGTCTGCAAAATCTTCAACATCAGCAGCGCGACACTCCGGAGACACTTCACGTTTTATTTTGAAAAGACTTTCCACAATTATATATTGGAACTAAGGTTGTTCAAGGCATCGGAACTGCTGTACAGCAGGAGCAATACGATAAGTGAAGTTTGTGTCCTTGTCGGGTATAAGGAAAGAAGCAGTTTTACACGGGCATTCACTAAATTTTTCGGTGTAGCGCCATTCGCTTATATAAAAGCAGGGCAAGCGGAAATAGCCGCAGCACTGAGCGGTACCATTGAGCAGGAAAGACAACTAAGTGAGCAGGAAGGTCACAAAATTGAGCAGAAAGGGCTCCGGGCTTGCCGTCGTCCCAAATTACCTTTACATCATGAGCGACAGTGATTTTCCTGGATAAGGAATGAATGCCGGGCGACATATTCCATCTGATCATTTCATTTTTTAAATCATCTACAATGAAAAAACTACTTACAATTGCCTTCCTGTGTGTAATTGGTTTTGCAGCAAAGGCGCAAACCAGTCTACAGGTCAACAACAATACCAATTGCGATGTTTTCTTTACCATTAATGGCGCACCGATTGGATGTTCGATCACCACCAGCAGTGTGCTGATATCGTTGACAGCCTTTGGAACGGTAAGTTATTCCTCCTCTACGGCCGTTCCCGGTTTCCCCGCAGCCCCTATGCCCCTTTTGGCTGCAAAAGTTTTTACTTCTTCAAGTTCCTGTACGGTATTTCCAACATCGCAGATCATAGGACAACCCTGCACGGGATACCCACTTTCTGTGAGTTATTTTATACTGACAAATCCAGGATGCTCACTTTGCCGCACCACTCCAATCGTTGCCACATGGACGCCGCCTGTTCCCCCATCAACAATGGCGACATTGACCTTTAATTAAATTGATGCTCTCAAGTGCCCGGACAGTCGCTTCCTCTAATAGCCTTCCACCAAAGTGGAAGGCTATGTTTTACGCCTTTGTTGGTATGAGGATAGAACCTTGTAGCCAGGCCCACCAACAAGCAATATTACAAAGCATCTCCTCTGTCCGACATGTCCCGAAGGCCATTTCGGACGAAAAATAAAAACGGATATGCGATTCGCAAATAAAAAAAGGAGAGGGGTAGATTACCTGCGGTGATCTATAAAATGAGGGAGCTTAAATCAAACAGATATCTTTGCGGCATTTCATTTTTCATTGCACTATTCAAACTTCGTTTGATCGCTCCATTCAAAACAAAATGCCCTCGCTTTAGCGGAGAATCTGTTTGATTTAGTCGGGGTGGCTAGACACATTTCGAACCTGATAATTGATGATTTAATTGAGATAGATAGGTTTATACATTGATTGAACCAAACTCAGTTTATGCTGCAAATTAGCAGTCGCTAGTGGAATCGAGATTTTCGTAACTTACACTCAAGCCCTACACGGAATTAGCAACTACTATACTCATCTTAATTTACTATGGAAGATTTTTTTATGTCAATTGAAGATTTCAACAATCTCCGAGGTTCAGAATCTGATAATAAAACAATGTCCTATTTAATTCCCGCATTTGGACTAATAAGTGAAAAGAATACTATCAATTTGGGGCCGTTAAGTTCTAACGAATTAGAAGAATACAATCAGCAAAAAATCAACAGTACGGAATCGCCAGAGAAAACAATAGGTATTGTTAGAGAGCTACCTCAAAAACAAAATGAGCTTTTAATAGATCACCCCTTTTTCTTATTTGACTATTCTAATATTTATAGAATGCCTGGGGTATATGTGTTCGATCAGTCAATAGCATCTTATACCATAAAAATCGTCTCCACTGGCGCAACTAGTTTGCGTGTGGAAATGAGAGCAGATGGCATTTTTCAAGAAATGAAAATATTGGTTACAGATGGAGAATCTCAGGTATTCGGCCCCTATAAAATTCAAGATGAGAATTTTTGGTCAAATACAATAAAAGGGCAACAACTGTATATCCAACTTCAAATCCCTGCTAGAGAGATCTTAAAGCACTATGGGAGAATTTCA
>DATJDO010000194.1:0-2057 GCA_035497375.1 Chitinophagaceae bacterium
CCCCACTGGTACGGCTCAATAAAGTGGTCGGAGACCTGCCTTGTCCTGTCTATGCCAAAATAGAATATGGCAACCCCGGCAACAGCATTAAAGACCGTATGGCGCTGAAAATGCTTGAAGTAGCCGAACAGGAAGGCAAGATCAAACCTGGTGGCACCATTATCGAAGGCACTTCCGGTAATACCGGTATGGGCCTGGCCATTGCAGCGATCATCAAAGGATACAAGTGCATCTTTACCACTACCGACAAGCAATCCAAGGAAAAAGTAGACATCCTGAAAGCTATGGGCGCCGAAGTCATCGTTTGCCCGACCAATGTTGAGCCTGAGGATCCCCGCTCTTACTATTCCGTATCCAAAAGACTGGCGACAGAAGTACCCAACTCCTGGTATGTGAACCAATACGACAACCTGGCCAACCGCCTGGCGCACTATGAGCAGACGGCACCGGAAATCTGGAACCAGACTGACGGAAAAGTAACGCACGTAGTGGTAGCCTCCGGCACCGGTGGCACCATCACCGGTATTGGCAAATACATGAAGGAGCAAAACCCTAATATCAAAATGTGGGCCATTGACAGCTACGGTTCACTGCTGAAAAAATGGTTTGACACAGGGGAAATCGACATGAAAGAAGTACACCCGTACATCTCTGAAGGGTTTGGAGAAGACTTTGTACCGGAAAACTATGACGCAAAGGTTATTGACCATTTTGAAAAAGTGAGCGATAAAGACGGAGCCGTAATGGCCCGCCGCATCGCGAAAGAAGAAGGTATTTTCGTCGGCTACTCCGCCGGCTCTGTAGTAGCGGGATTGCTGCAAATGAAAGCGCAGTTGACCAAAGACGATTTCGTGGTGCTGATCTTCCACGACCATGGTAGCCGCTATGTGGGTAAAATCTACAATGACGAATGGATGCTGGAGCGCGGCTTCCTGGACGTGCATACTGTAAAAGACCTGATCGGAGGACTGGGCCGCAGGAGACTGGTGACACTGGATATGGACAACAGTGTTGCGGAAGCGATGGAGCTGATGAAGAAATACGACATCGAACAGATACCGGTGCTCCAACAGGCTGATATGAAAGGCAGCATCACACAAAACGGACTGTTCAAAAAACTGATGGAAGATGCAGGACTGAAGGACAGGAAGGTCAGCGAAGTGCTGGAACCTGCAATGCCCCTGGTCTCTATGGATACCAGGGTAGACCGCTTGACTCAATTTATCAACAAAGACAATGCAGGCGTGTTGGCTAAAGACGAAAGCGGGGATTTCCATATCCTGACCAAATACGACATCATCAACGCCTTCTCCAAATAGACAATGCAGGAATCTCTTTTAAAAAAACTATTCAGCAGGCCGCCAATCTTATTTCCATTGGCGGCCTTGTTTCATCTGCTGATGACGGGCATGGCTATTGCTTCCCTGTACCCCACGCCGCTGGATCAGCGCGACTGGCTGCGTCCCCTGGCGATGCTGCTGTTTAGTGTCTTATCTGTAACGCTGTGCCTGATGCGCAAATGGGCTGCCATCGCCTACACCGGCATGAGCATTGCATGCCTGGCCATGCTGTATTTCGGAGCAGACGATACACCTGTCCGCATTTTCGGATCGGCCTTCTTCCCCTTCAATTTGATCCTATCTTTGTTTATCCTCCTTTTATTCAGGAGATTCAGATAAAGATGCCGGAGACAAGGATTTTTACAGACATGATGAAACGCCGCGTGGAAATTGCCTTCCCGCCCAGGCGGATCGTATCCGTAGTGCCTTCTCAAACAGAACTCCTGCACACACTCGGGCTTGAAGACGAAGTCATTGGCATCACAAAATTCTGTGTACATCCCCAACCATGGTTCCGGCAAAAGACCAGGGTGGGTGGTACCAAAAAACTGCACCTCGAACAGATCATTGCACTGAAACCGGATTTGGTCCTGGCCAATAAAGAAGAGAATACCCGAGAGGAAATCGAAGCTTTATCCCAACACCTGCCGGTCTGGATCAGTGACATCCATACGGTAGAAGAGGGGCTTGACATGATCGGGCAATTGGGTGCACTCG
>DATJDO010000195.1:0-2690 GCA_035497375.1 Chitinophagaceae bacterium
CGTGCCGTATGGCAGAAAGCACGGAATCGCGATTGGTGGAGGTATAGTCTGAGAGTCCTGCTCGAGCCCTGATGATATTAAGATCATCGAGTGCGCCTGACAAATTGTTTTGCTCTGCTCTTGCTTCCGCCCTTATTAAATAAAGTTCTGCAAGACGAAGGACTATCTCGTACTCACTAACGGGTGTGGACAAACGCATTTTGTATTTATAAGGATAATGGTAGGGAGTGCTCCCAATTGTGTTTGTTTTGATCCAGCTGGTTTTTCTTTCGTCTCCGGCCTCAAAGCTGTTCAGTAGATTACTTGTTAGTATGTAGGAAGGCCTTGCCGAGCCAGAAGAGGGAATAAACACTGATCCTTCAACCGTGTTAGACTGATCACGCAGAAGTTGCCAAATCGTTTCATTGCTGTTGCCTGTAAAAACATTGGATAAGCTGGTTGAAAGTGAATATAATCCGGAGTTAATGACTTCGCTGGCTTCCGCTTCTGCCTGTACCCAATCCTTTTTTAAAAGAAATATCCTTGCGAGAAGGGCTGAAGCCGTCCATTTATTAGGCCGGCCGCGACCGGAAGAAACGTAATTGGGAGACAACCGATTTTTTGCATCCTTTAGGTCGGCAATCACCTGGTCCTGGATTGTATTGGTGGTAGTTCTGGGTGCGGCCGCATTTACAGAATAGTCTGTTGATAAAATCAAAGGTACATCACCAAAAAGCTGTGTGAGGTAAAAATAATAAAAGGACCTTACCAGTTTCATTTCACCACTTAAAGCCCCGGATACAGAATCTGTCAAAGATTTAGAGCGGCTAACACCTTCCAGGATTGCAT
Organism: Chitinophagaceae bacterium; assembly: GCA_035497375.1. Taxonomy (GTDB): domain Bacteria; phylum Bacteroidota; class Bacteroidia; order Chitinophagales; family Chitinophagaceae; genus Rurimicrobium. The sequence goes on from DATJDO010000195.1 coordinate 829, forward strand.
TAGTTTGATAAATCGATTTGTAAGCTGCCGTCCAAAAACCCGTCGTAATCGTTGAATTGGAAGGAAGAAGTGCATTTTTGGCAAATGGGTCGGCAAGAGTTGATGGAACCGAATTTATGATTTCATCTGCGGAAAGGCCCGCAAAGACGCTTACCCCGCCATTGGTAATACTGAGTGACTGGTTGCGCATTTGAATGTAAAGACCTGTTACAGAGGAAATAGCTGTTTTATCGCTTGAAAAGACTGCATTCGTTTCGATAAGCTGAGATGGCGCCTCTACTTGGACAAATTTTTTGCAGGAGCAAACAACGAACAAAATGCAGTAGCCCAGGTACCATAATAGTTTATTTGAATTCTTCATGGTTTTCATTTTAAAAATTAAGCTGTATGCCCGCTGCAATTGTTTTTAAAGGCGGCAGCGCATAAAGATTCTGGTTTTCCGGGTCAGAGCCTTTATAGTTGGTTATCGTAAACAGATTTTGGGCATTCATATACAGACTCAATCTTTCCGCTTTGACCTTTTTAATTACGGAAACCGGAAGGCTATATGAAAGCGATATGTTTTTTCCCCTGATAAAGGAAGCGTCGGAATATATCGCATCTGAATCGGCGAGATAGGACATGGCATTATTAAACGCAGTTGAACTTACATCCTGGGTAAACTTCTCAATACTTGTTTTATCGCCTGGGTTTCTCCACCTGCTTAAAACAAAGGCTGGCTGGTTGCGGTAGTCGTATCCGGGAACAGAAGAAAGCTGGGAAAGATAGTTGCGACCAGACTGTTTTCTAAACTCGAGCAGGATGCTAAAAGATAATCCTTTCCACGAAAAACTATTTTCTAACCCTCCGTAAAATCTTGGTTCTGAATTTCCCGAAATGACCCGGTCCCTAATGGTTAGATTTCCATCCTTATCAATATCCTCGAAGCCATAAATGCCGGTAACGGGGTCCACACCGGTAAAATGATACAAGCGTCTTATTGAAAGAGGCTCGCCCAGGACATACTGCGTGGAATAACTTGATCCCTCAAGGCCAGGAAAGGCGACCAGTTTGTTCCGGTGCACGGTAAGATTCAGGGCACTATTCCAGTGCAGATTCTTTAGTAAAGACGCTTTGCTGCTGATTGTAAATTCAAATCCTTTGTTCTCAATTATAGCGTCCAGGTTCTGATTCACCGAACTGAATCCTGTCTGCACCGGCAGGTAGTATGGCACCAGCTGATTGCCGCAGCGGTTAAAGAAATAGGCTGCTGAAAAAATAAGATGATCATTCAAAAACCCTAAATCCAGTGCCCCCTCTAATTTCTTATTAAGCTCCCACGAATAATCAGGATTAAACAGCCGCGAGGGGACCAGTCCTACACCGCCCTGCAAGGTGAGGGTGGTATTGGTCCAGGTATCTAAAAACTGGTAGTTACCGATATTATCATTCCCTGCAGTTCCGAAACTGGCTCTTAACTTTCCAAAGCTTAAAAATTTCAAATATTTTTTTACCGGTGCTTCTTCCGAGAAGATCCACCCCGCCCCAATAGCACCAAAATTGGCAAACTGCTTTTGGGGACCAAACCGGCTTGAGCCGTCCCTTCTTGCGGAAATACTAAGTAGATAGCGGTCAGAAAGATCAAGCTTAACACGTCCAAAAACAGAGTTGTATTTATAATTCGAGAAATTGTTAGTTGTAGATATATTGGCTGCTGCGCTGATGGATCTCAATTGAATATCACTGCTATAGTTACTCGCCGTTACAAAGTACAGTCGATCGCTGTTTTGCTGCCAAGTGCTTCCTAAAAGTGCTTCTGTTTTAAGGCGCCCGAATCTTGTTTTATATTCCAGCTGCGGTTCTGTGATCCAGTTTTTTTGATC
>DATJDO010000196.1:0-6214 GCA_035497375.1 Chitinophagaceae bacterium
ACCCTGACCAGATATTGTAACGGTTGTTCCAGTCGAATGTCGTATCCAGTGCATTCATTTTACCCATTTTGCCTGCAATGTGCAGAGCATCGGTAAAGCCTACCGTTTCGGGAAGCAAATGAACGACCATATAGCCCGCAAAGAACAGGCCGCTGAAGATCACTGCCATTTGGAACATCTGCGTATACGAAACCGCTTTGGTGCCGCCATATACTGTATACAAGATCACCAGGCCGCCCATCAACAGGGTGGTATACGTAATGCCAATGCCCAGTATCGTCGACAAAATAATGGCCGGGGCATAAATGGTAATGCCCGTAGATAAACCTCTTTGCAGCAGGAACAGGAAAGCCGTAAGGCTGCGGGTCTTATTGTCAAAGCGTTGCTCCAGGTATTCATAAGCCGTGTACACATTCAGGCGGCTGAATACCGGGATGAAGGCAACACAGATCACGATCATGGCCAGGGGCAAGCCAAAATAAAACTGTACAAAGCGCATACCGTCTCCATAAGCCTGGCCCGGAGCGGACAGGAAGGTGATCGCGCTGGCCTGCGTAGCCATTACAGAAAGGCCCACCTGGTACCAGGGTAGCTGCCGGTCGGCCAGCAGATACCCTTCTATGTTTTTAGTGCCACGGCTTTTCCATACGCCGTAAATGACGATTGAAAACAAGGTAATCAGCAGGACGCACCAGTCTGTTTGGCTCATTGAAAGTAGTGGGTAATAAAACCAAGGAAGAAAATAGTCAGCGCTAAAGCACCTGCCAGCAGCAGGTATACATTGCGCCAATTGCCCAGGAACGGTGGTTTTTCTTCCGGTATCATGTTTATTTCTTTTTAGTATTTGCAGGTAAACTGATCAGGTTCGCAAACAGGCGGTAAGCCCCGGGAACACCCGCAGGTAACTGCCGGAAGAAAGCAAGGCCTGTGTAGACGAAGTTCCCGTTCCCATAAGGAGCAATCAGCAGGCTTCCGTTGTTGGGTTTTTCGCCCGGATCCTTCATCGACAGAACTTTGTCATATTTGTTCAGGGAGTCTGTGGCAAAGTAAATACCTCTTTCCTGGATCCATCCGTCAAAGTCGGCATCGCTTATTTTGTTGGGGAAATTGAATGCCGCGTGTTGTGGCTGCAATAAGTCCATTTTGGCATGTTCGTCCGTTACACGATCGCGGGTGATCACAAAAGGGTAAGGACCGATATTCTGCGGTATGGTACTGATCCTGTTGTTCGTATTGTACTGCACGATCAGGTTGCCGCCCTGCTGTACATAGTTCATCAGTTTTTTGTATTGCAATTGCAGTTTGTCGTTGGTATTGTATGCCCGTACGCCGGTAACGATGGCATCGAAACGGCTAAGGTCCGTACTGCTGAGTACATCATCTGTAAGTGTGGTGACTTTGTAGCCGACTTGTTGCAGACAGGCCGGTACATCATCGCCCGCGCCTGGGATATAGCCGATGTTGTTACCCGATTTTTGCACGTCCACTTTTACCAGTTTTGTGGTAGCGTCGGCAAGGGTAAATTGCTGCGGGATATGATCGTAGTCGATGCGGCGTATGCTCTTGCCATAGCTGTTGCCTTCTATCTGTACAGAAGCGGTAATCGTTCCGCTTTCGGCGTTTTCTGACGGTGATACATAGGCATCGATGATGGCCTCATCATTTTTCGCAGCCAGGTCAAACGATGCGTTCTCCAGTAGAACAGTCCAGCCTTTTGAAGCCTGAAGCTTCAGGGTGCCTTTGGTGTTGGCTTTATTGGCCTTCACAATAAAGCGGATCTTTTTTTCATTCGTATTCCTGAATACATAAACGGCGTCTGTGGTATTGATCGTTGCGGGTGGCAATACCTCCAGTGGGCGGTAGCGCTCGCCTTTTACAGGGTCAGTAGATTTATAACTCACTGGCACCTGTTGTGTAAACGGTACGCCGGCAATTTCCAGGTCAATGCCCACATACAGTGCCGCTCCGTTCTCCGCCCTGCCGATCAGGTCTTGTTTGTCTACGACAAATGATCCCGTAGTGTGCGGTGTAGCCAGCCAGTAAGGTGTTGAAAATGGATGCTCTGCTGCCAGCGTTTCTTTTCGTTTGAACGTGTACAGCTGATTTTGTCTGGCGCTGAAATTCATTGCCGTGTCACCTGAACTGTAGCGTACCCCCTTTATCCTTACATCTGCCTTATTGCGGGCGATGATCTGGGTATTGAGTTCTATGGCTTTGCCGGGAATGGCGGTATAATCCGGGGCGGTTGTTTCCATCCACAGGCCCGAGCAGGCCATAATGATGTCTTGCAGCTCTTTTAATTTCTGGGTGCGCCAGTATTGTATTTCGGTGTTTTTATATTGGGCCTGTTGCAGCTGTTTGTAAAGAGCAACAAGTGCAGGAACGGACTTTTCCGGAGCCTGTGGGTTATACTGAGCGATACATTGGTCGATCTGTGTTTTGAACCGCGCAGTAGCGCCAAAGCGTGTCCAGCTCTGGTTGATGCCTTCAAACACATCTTTGCGTGCCGTGTCTCCTTTCAGTTGTTTGAAGTATTCGACAGCTTCACCCCGGGTCTTTGCAGAACCGAAGCCCTGGCTTTTGTGGTTGGAGCGGCTATCAGCCGCAATCTCACCATAGGATTGTCCGAGCAGTGGGTTATAGCCTCCTACATCGATCTTCATTTGGTTTTCTGAAGTGGTGTTCAGCCCGCCGAAATTGAAGGTGTTCCAGAAGATACGTTTTGCCTGCCAGGTTTCGGTAGATTTCAGTTGTTCGGGGAAACGGTTCGGGTCTGCTGCAGCGTCAAAAGCTTCAAGCGCCAGTATCGCTGACGCGGTATGGTGTCCATGCCCGCCTTCGCCCGTGGTCGGGAAGCGGCAGATGATCACATCGGGCTTGAAGTTGCGGATGACCCATACTACATCAGCGAGTACGGATTCCTTGTTCCAGAAAGTAAATGTTTCTTCGGGGTTTTTCGAAAATCCGAAATCGTAGGCACGGGTGAAAAATTGTTCGGCACCATCCATGCGCCGCGCGGCCAGCAGCTCCTGGGTACGGATCAGGCCCAGCATTTCTCCCTGTTCCTTGCCAATGAGGTTTTGCCCGCCGTCGCCACGGGTCAAAGAGAGGTAACCTGTGCGTAGTTTGCGTTCGTTGGCCAGGTAGCCCAGCAAACGTGTGTTTTCATCGTCGGGGTGTGCGGCGATATATAAAACAGATCCTGTGGTGTTGAGTTTTTTGATCTGCTGCAGAATCTCAGATGAGGTGGGTGTTTTTTGCTCCTGTGCATAAGGGACAAGGCTCCCGAGCAACAGTAAAAAGGAAAGCGTAAATTTCCGATGCATATAGTAAAGCTGTGTTTTTTAGTGTTGATAACAATCGGTACAATTGTCGATTGATTTAGTGATTTTTTGATTCCATTGCTCTTGTTCTTCTGTATTGATGCCATGATTGGCCTCTTTGTCGTAACGATCCTGCTCCGCCTCGTTTTGTTCGCGGTACTTGCGTTGCAGCTCTGCAATTTCGCGCTCAAAATTTTTGGTGAATGTATATTGCTGCAATTCCCGGTACAGATCGCAGGCGCTCAGGGCTGTAATGTCGAAATGCCTTTGTTCGTGTGCCAGGGTCCTTTCATTTCGTGAACCGGGCAGGCACCAGGACCTGGACTTGTCGAAGGAACAATACATTTTTATATTCAATACGATCAGTCCTTTCTGCATACTGCCGCTGTACCGCAGGGAAATGCCGGAATAGGCCATTGCAACAGCATTCATGTTTGGTTCTTCCGGTCCCTGAAAGTCTGATAGCTCGAGTTTTGTGCCTTTGCGGTATACGATCTCGTTCCTTTTTTCAGAAGACGTTTCCATTGTTACACGCGCAATGATCTTTTGCGCAAAGCTATTGCATGCCAGCAGGGTAAGGACCAGGATTAGCTGTATTGATTTCATGTCAGCTCATTTTGCTCGTTCATATTGTTTGGGCCATACCAGATCTCCGCCTAATTCCTGTGCGGCTTCCATCGGAAAATACGGGTTGCGCAGCAGTTCTCTGGCGAGGAAAATCAGGTCGGCTTCCTCTTTTTGTAAAATATCCTCTGCCTGTTGCGCTGTAGTGATCAACCCCACAGCCCCCGTTGGGATGGAGGCCTCTTTCCTGATCTGCGCTGCCAGGGGGACCTGGTATCCCGGCGCCACCGGTATCGGTGCCTTCGGAATGTTCGCCGCACTTGAAGCGTCGACAAGGTCGATACCTTTGACTTTGAGGATGCCGGAAAGTTTAACGGAATCTTCAATCGTCCAGCCGTCTGCAACCCATTCAGTGGCAGAGAGGCGCACGAACAGCGGCAGGTCTTCAGGCCACTCTGTTTGTATGGCGTCAATGATCTCCAGCAGGAAGCGGATACGGTTTTCAAAGCTGCCACCATATTCATCTGTCCTTTTATTGCTGAGCGGGGAATAGAATTCGTGGATCAGGTAGCCATGTGCGGCGTGGATCTCGATCACTTGATACCCCGCCTGTAGCGCTCGTTTTGCGGCCAGGCGAAAAGCATCGATGATCGTTTTGATGTCTGCAATGCTCAGTTCCCGGGGGGCATTGTCTTTTTCATGATAGGGTATAGCGGAGGGTGCCACTGTCTCCCAGCTGTCCGGTCCCTCCTTGATTTGTCTTCCGCCATTCCAGGCCGTTTCGGCACTGGCCTTCCGCCCGGCATGTGCCAGCTGTATACCGGCTACTGCCCCGTGTGCCTGAATAAAGGCAGTGATTTCTTTCAGTTTTTCGATGTGCTCATCTTTCCAAAGGCCCATGTCGGCATAGCTGATGCGGCCTTCCGGCAGCACTGCTGTCGCTTCCTGTATGATGAGCGCTGCGCCGCCTACGGCACGTGTGCCCAGGTGTACCAGGTGCCAGTTGTTCGCAAAGCCGTCTTCGCTGCTGTATTGGCACATAGGAGACACCACAATTCTGTTGCGGAGCGTGATTCTTTTTATCGTGTAGGGAGAAAAAAGTAAAGACATGATTTTAGGCAATAGCTATATTAATGATTTCCTGCGCGGCTACGGAGGAGGCAGGTTTTGATCCCAATGCCTGCCAAAGCGCAGCGTAGTCTTGTTTCATATGTTGCAATACCGGTCCCTCGGTCAGTAATTCCCGCAGGGCAACGGTAAGGTTTTCTGTATTCAGTTCGTCCTGTATCAGTTCGCGCACCACCTGTTTGTTCATAATGAGGTTTACAAGCGAAATGTATTTTATGGTGATCATTTTTTTAGCTAGCCAGAAGGAAACAGGGTTGCCTTTGTAGCACACTACCTGAGGCAGGCCGAATAAGGCTGTCTCCAGTGTTGCGGTGCCGCTGGTAATCAGACCGGCCTTTGCCTGTTTCAATAGGTTGTAGGTCTGGTCTTTGGCTAGGAGCACATTTTTGTCGCCGATAATGTCGCGGAACAGGGAATCCGGTAAAGAAGGAGCCTGTGCGACGATAAACTGGTACCCGGGAAAACGATCCACTACAGAAAGCATGATCGGCAATTTTACCCGGATCTCCTGCTCCCTGCTGCCGGGTAATAGGGCAATAACCGGTTTTTCGGATAAGGGGGTGAGGGGGATGTTGTCACGCTCTTCACGGATCACTTCCAGCAAAGGGTGGCCGGTATACACCACTTCATACTGCCATTTCCGGTAGAAGTCCACTTCAAAAGGCAGGATGACCAGCATTTTATCTACAGAAGACCTGATGGTTTTTACCCTATTTTCTTTCCAGGCCCAGACCTGCGGGGAAATGTAGTAGACCACTTTTATACCCTGCTGTTTGGCCCACTGTGCAATGCGTAGATTGAAGCCTGGGTAGTCAATCAGCACCAGCACATCCGGAGCATAAGCGCTAATGTCTTTTTTGCAGAAGCTGATATTACTGAGAATGGTACCCAGGTGCCGGATTACTTCTACAAAACCCATAAAGGCCAGGTCACGATAGTGTTTCACCAGGGTGGCACCTGCGGCTTCCATTTTATCACCACCCCAGCAGCGAATATCCGCTGTGGCGTCCTGACGGTGCAGGGCTGTGATGAGATTGCTTCCGTGCAGATCCCCGCTGGCTTCTCCTGCTATGATGTAATACTTCAAAACGGCTATAGGAGTTTGGTTACCATACAAACATCAGCAGTATGATAAAGACAACATAAAGCATGGTGGCAATGAAGATTCCTCTCGAAATATAGTCATACCGTTTGCTATT
>DATJDO010000197.1:0-2064 GCA_035497375.1 Chitinophagaceae bacterium
CGGTGATCAGGTCGCTCTCGTGGTAGCCCTGCTGCATGCGGCCAGGTATGTGCCAGGCTTTGTACAAGGCGTCCAGGGGCACATCGCGTACCAGGGTCTCTGTCCTTGCGGCTTCCTGCCTGGGTTCCGCTTCCAGCTGGCGCTGGTATGCTTCGCCGGCTTCGATACCACCAAACCATTTTTCAGCTAAGGTGCTCACTTCCTCCGTGTTTACATTTCCGGCTACGCAGAGTATCGCATTCACAGGGCGGTAGTGTTTGAAGAAAAAGTTTTTTACATCTTCCAGCTGTGCATCCTCTATGTGTTTCAATTCTTTGCCTATGGTCATCCAGCGATAGGGATGGCGTGTATAAGCCAGTTCACGCAGATGCTTCCAGGCATCACCGTAGGGCTTGTTGATATAATGTTCTTTGAACTCCTCACAGACAACTTTACGTTGTACGTCCAGGCTTTTCTTGCTGAAGGCCAGCGACAGCAGGCGATCGCTTTCCAGCCAGAAGGCTGTTTCGATATTTTGCCGGGGCAGCTGTACGTAGTAATTGGTGATATCATTGGTGGTGTAGGCATTGTTTTCGCCACCGGCCATCTGCAATGGGGTATCGTACTCCGGGATGTTGACGGAACCACCAAACATCAGGTGCTCAAACAAATGGGCAAAGCCTGTCTGCTCGGGATTTTCATCGCGGGCGCCCACGTCGTACAGCAGATTGACCGCTACCATCGGTGTAGTAGTATCCTGGTGTACAATGACGCGCAGGCCATTACCCAAAGTAAACTTTTCGTATTGTATCATGAATGTTTTTCTTCGCTTGAGTGATTAATCCCGTTCTTTTTCCATTTTTCGCCTGCGCAGGGGATTGGCCGTATACTCGGCATAGCTTTCCCGTTGCCGCACCAGCTCTATGGCCTGGAACAAGGCTTCCATAAAGGAACTGTGGTCGGCCAGGTTTTTACCCGCAATATCGAATGCGGTACCATGGTCGGGTGAGGTACGCACCACAGACAGGCCTGCGGTAAAGTTCACGCCTTCGCCATTGGCCAGGGTCTTGAAAGGAATCAGGCCCTGATCGTGGTACATGGCCAGGATGGCGTCAAAGTTCTTGTAATTGCCTTTGGCAAAAAAAGCATCAGCACTGTACGGCCCGTAGACAAGGTGCCCGTTTTTGTACCATTGTTCTACCAGGGGCTTGATGATGCTTTGCTCCTGGCTACCGATAGAACCTTCGTCGCCCGCATGGGGGTTCAGTCCCAACACTGCGATACGGGGTTTGTCGATACCAAAATCTTTGATCAGGCTGTCGCGCAACAGGGTTAATTTGCTCTGCAGCAGCTCGGTGGTGATGGCGCCCGCTACCTTCTCTATAGGGATATGCTCTGTAGCCACGGCCACCCGCAGGTCGCGGTGATACAGCAGCATCAGCACATCTTTCGCATCAAATTTTGTTTTGAGAAAAGGGGTATGGCCGGAATAAGGGAAATTGGCGGACTGGGCATTGTTCTTATGAATGGGTCCGGTGACCAGTGCATCGAGCTGGCCGTCTTTCAGGCACTGTGCTGCTACTTCCAGCGAACGCACAGCATATTTTCCGCCTGCTTCGGTAAGCACGCCAGGCTGTATCGCCACTTCCTCTTCCCAGCAGTTGAAAACATTTACCTGTTTGGGGTTGAGCTTGTCTATTTCTTTGGTACTGTTAAATACCAGTTGGTGGTCGGTAGTGATTCTCCTGTAGTAGTTGATTACCTTATTGGATGAAAAAACAATAGGGGTGCAGATATCCAGTATACGGTTATCAGATAAGGTTTTGATAATCACTTCCGGGCCGATACCGTTGATATCGCCGGTGGTGATGCCTATGACGGGTTTTTCCATAATCAATTGTGGTGTTCGCTTATTGATAAGAACAGGCAAAAATAGGTGTAATTCATCAATACCTGCCCCCGGCCTTCCACTAAGTGCAGGACAGGCCGTTCCGCGAGGGGGAATACCCCAGGCTGTTGCTGGCAGGAGCTTCCTTTTTCTATATTCCTTTCCAAACTGCGAAAGCTACTCCGGAAACCCTGCAG
>DATJDO010000198.1:0-3900 GCA_035497375.1 Chitinophagaceae bacterium
TTCGAACTGGGTTACAGCGCCGAAGGCAGTGCACAGATCAAAAAATTACTCAACGACTTCCCGGAATCTGCACATCGTTCCGAAGCCACCAATATCCTGTCGCAGCAATTGCTGCGCACCGGGAACTACAGCGAAGCATACCAGATGCTCAGCGGTATCGAAGCACCGTCAAAGGTACTGGTGCAAAAAAGCGCTTACGGCTATGCCCTGCAAAACCTGCAGCAGAACAACCGTGCTGAAGCCGAGCGCCTGCTGAATGAATCGCTGCAAAACAACGAGAATGCAAGCTATGAAGCTGCTGCTTATTTCTGGAAGGCAGAGATTGATTACTACAACAAAAACTACAGTGCTGCACTTATCAACGGAAAGGCTTTCGTGGCCAGGAACAACAACACAGTATTATCGGTAAGCCCCGAAGCCACGCTGCAGCACGCTATGCTTACACTGGGTTATGCGGCACTGAATACTGAAGATTTTGCTCAATCCCGCCAGTACTTTGCACAAGCCCAAAGCAAGCAAAATACAGCCGGCTACTCAGCCAAACTCGCTGCCGATGCCGCTTTGCGGGAAGCAGATGCTGCCTTCCTGCAAAAAGATTATGCGAAGGCCAGTGAACTGTACACCAAAACGATTGCGCAGAATACAAGTGATGCGGACTATGCCCGTTTTCAGAAAAGTACGCTGCTGGGACTACAAAGCAAATCTGCTGAACAGGTAGAGTTACTGACGGAAATTGTCAACCAGAAAAACCCGGAATCCAAGTACCGTTATGAGGCACACTATGCATTGGGTGATCTGTATCTCGATGCCAACAAGTATGAAGATGCGATCAGTCATTTCCAGAAAATAAATGACAACACAGCCCGCCATTTGGCGGCCAAAGCCCTGATGAAAACCGCTTTTGCGTACCAGGAAGCCGACAATGACGATAAAGCTATAGAAACGTACCGGAAAGTACTCAGCAATTACCCTAACTCAGACCAACGCAATGGTGCGTTAGAAGCCCTGAAAGACTTGTATGTTGGCACTAACCAACCCAATGCATACGTACAACTATTGAAGGAAAATAATATTACTGCTACAGACAACGCCGGCCTGGATTCCCTGTTTTATGCAGCGGCGGAGACACAATTCGCGACTGAGAAATACAGCAAAGCAACTGAAGCTATGCGCAATTACCTGCTGCAATACCCGCAGGGGGCTTTCCGCACAAAAGCCAATTTCTACAAAGCTGAAAGCCATTACCAGCTGAAAGAATACGACTCTGCCCTGAAAGGCTATGACCTTGTATTGCAGGAAGCATGGAGTGACTTTACCGAACCGGCAGCACTCAAAGCGGCAGCACTGGCCTATGCGCAAAATAACTTCAGCGCAGCAGAACGCTTTTATGGCATACTGCGCAGCAATGCTATTGGCAAGGATAACCTGAAAACAGCCTACCGCGGCCTGATGCTCAGTGCAAAAAACAGCGACAACCTCAAGGCTGCAAGCAATTTTGCAGACACTTTGCTCACGATACCCGACCTGAACGAGCAGAGCAAAAACGAAGCCTTGCTCATCAAGGGCAATGCCGCTTCAAAAGAAGGGAAATATGAGGAAGCCAACGAGTTTTATACCCAGCTGAATACCGCAAAAAACATAGAAATCGCAGCCGAAGCCATTTATAAACAGGCAGAATTGCTAGTCTTGCAAAACAAGATTGCCGATGCGGAAAAAGCCACGGGTAAAGCGATACAGCAAACCACCGGCAGCAGTTACTGGAACACTAAATCGTACCTGCTCATGGCCGATATTTTCGTAGCGCAAAAGGACTATTTCAATGCCAAAGCAACCCTGCAAAGCCTGGTAAAAAATGTGAAGAATGAAACACTCAGGAAAGAAGCCACAGGTAAATTGGAGCAGGTAAAAACTTTGGAAAAAGCAAAAAGCAAACTAAGCGAGGGATAGATCATGAGCAACAAAAAAATCATTATTTCAGGCCTGATCTCTTTGCTTGCTTCCGGCGCCTCTGCGCAGCAAAAACCGGTAGCAGCCGATACGACGATCAAAGCCAGCACAATTGAAATCACGCAGATTTACCGTCCGCAGGTCAAACAGGCTGTAAAGGAGACCTACAGCCCTTCGTTGCCGGCAGCAGATCAGGCACCCGCAAATTTCACCTACGTGGTACCGGTGCAGTCTGTAAACTATACTTATAAACCCCTCCCCCTGCAGGCCCTGGCTATCGGAGAGGATACGATCAATACCGGCTACCGGCACTATATCAAAGCAGGCCTGGGCAACAGGCGGACTTTGTATCTGGATGCAGGCCTCGGTAACCTCAGGGCTAAGAACTTCTCTTCCAACATCCACCTGGGTATACTCAGCCAGAAAGGAGAACTGGCCTACCAAAAGCAAACCATTGCCGCACTGGCCGCAGAAGGCTTGTACAGCAAAGACGGTTTTAATGCATTGGTGGGACTCGAAGCTACGCACAACAATTTCTTCCAATACGGATACGACGAAACCCTGTATCCTTCCAAGACAGCAACACGTCAAACGCTGAGCGGCGGGGCGTTCTCTTTACGCTTATCTAAAGAGAACAAGGCAAACGGCCTGACACCGGAAGCTGATGTAAAAATATCCCTGTACACAGGCAACAACATCACTAATGAAAATACCGGTGCACTGGGCTTATCCCTGACAAAAAAGCTGCCTGAAGACGACTGGATACTGAAGGCCGGTGTAGAGGGCGTCAGCACACACCTCAATTCAGAGTTGTACAGCGTCAGCAACAGTTATGCTTCGCTGCGCCTGGGTGCTCAGTATGATGACGGAAAATTTTCACTCAGGGCTTACCTGCTGCCGACCATAGGGCAAAACAGCAACACCTTCCTGCTTCATGATATCGAAGCCGCATTGCACTTTGATAAAGCGCAAACCAATATCGGCGCAGGACTCAAAGGTTCTTTAACACAAAACACCTACCGGCAGCTTTTCCTGACCAATCCTTACATATCACAGTTCCCCTCGGTACAGACGCATAGCAATGAAGTGTATGGTTTTATTGAAAAAGGATTGGGACACCATATTACACTGAACGGAAAGTTGAGTTTCTGGCGGTATGAGAACCTGGCCACTTTCCTGAACCAACCGGCACCCGATTTTGAAAAAATGCAGGTGTATTATGTTCCGAAAGTCAGCGCTATTTCTACCCAGCTGGGTCTCCGCTACCAGGTAAGCAATACCATTTCCTTTGGCGCTCAGCTGGTGCTGTTCAACTATTACAACCACAACTACTTCCCGGCCAATATGAAGCGCAGGGTTTGGCATACACCCAATACAAGACTGAATGGCGACTTTATGTGGAATCCCTTCCCGGAGCTCAGCCTCAGCGCTTACGGCGCCTACGTTGGCAGCTCCTATGCACTGGATAGTGCACAAAACGAGGTAAAACTGAAAGGATTTGTAGATCTTGGCTTTGGAGCAGAGTACCTGGCTATGAAAAAACTTTCTTTTTTCCTGAACTTCAATAACCTGCTGAATAATCATTACCAGCGCTGGCTGGGCTATCAGGCTTACGGTATAAATATATATGGTGGAGTGCGCCTGAAATTCTAATTTCGCACTTGTAAAGATCAAAACACAAACGTATGGATGTTGCCAAGTATATCGGGCTTTTTTTACTGAAGAATAAGTATTGCTGCCTGCAAGGCCTCGGGAACCTGGAAATTAAAAAGACAGCTTCCACGCACAACGGTACGGAATTAACAGGGGCAGCTTATATGGCACAACTGAACCCAGTAGGTTCTATTGACGATGCCTTTCCCAATTTCATTGCCAACAACGAGCAGGTCAGCATTGCCAAGGCCTCAAATGAAATCAGCGAATTTATCCGCTCTACTAAAGCGACATTAGCCG
>DATJDO010000199.1:0-5812 GCA_035497375.1 Chitinophagaceae bacterium
CCTGTATCGCTGTCATCGTACAGATTTTTCCACTTTTTTTATGAAAGTCCACCAGTTGCCGCATGTCGACATTGCTCAGTCCGTCTCCATAAGTCAGCATAAAGGTTTCCTTGCCAATATAGGGCAATACGCGTCTCAGCCTGCCTGCCGTCATGGTATCCAGGCCTGTTTCGATCAGGGAGACTTTGAACGGCTCTGCAAAATTGTTGTGTACTTCGATGGAGTTGTTGGACAAGTCTACCGTTACGTCTGCATTATGCATGAAGTAATTGATGAAATATTCCTTGATCATCCATCCTTTGTAACCCAGGCAGATGATAAACTCAGTGTGTCCGAAGGAGGCATACATCTTCATGATATGCCACAATATGGGTTTGCCACCGATTTCAATCATCGGTTTAGGCCTCAGTACAGATTCTTCAGAAATGCGGGTGCCGCGTCCGCCGGCAAATAATACAACTTTCATTGCAGTTCTATTTAGAGTAGTGAGTAGAGAGCTTATTTGAATCCAAGATCTTTTTGCAGGGACTCGGGGAGTGTGGGGAGCTGGTTCCGGGGCAACAGGAAGGAGGTGAGTTCCGCCATTTCTTTAAATATATAATGAGAGTCGGCTGCTGACTTCAGGTATTCCGCCCCGGTACTGCCCCCTGTACCCACACGTTTGCCGATGGTGCGCTGCACCATATGGATATGCCGGTGGCGCCACATAGACAACATTTCGTCGACCTCGAGCAGGTAGCTGATCAGTTCAAACGGAAGGTGCAGCATAGGGTGGTCCCTGTACAGCATAATAAATAAAGCGTTCCTGTTGGCGGCCATGCTGAAACTGCGGCCCTCGGGGTATTCTTCGGGCTTGCAGAACAGTTTTGTAAAGGTCTGCATATTGCTTTTTTCATTTTCGGAAAGGCTGTCTTCGTAGGCACGGGTGTAAATATCCCAGAAAGAGCTGCTTCCTTTTTCCTTCCAGTAGGCTTCGTTTTCCGTAAAGGGCATGCGCTCCAGCCACCTGTTGAGCAATACGATCAACGACTCATCGGCCTCAGCCTGCTTTACGCGGTCTATATCAGCCGTATTCAGCTGGGACAGGTAATAGCCTTTGCCGAAGCGATTGTCATACGCCAGGCCCAGGCGCGCTTCGATCATTTTGAACTGTATGCTCTGGAAACCGGATGCCGGACGCAGCAGGTCTCTGAAATCCAGGAAATCCAGGGGAGTCATGGTCTCAATCACAGTCATCTGCTGCACACATACTTCCAGTATTTTACACACGCGCTCAATGCGATGTACGGCATTGAAAATATCCGGCGAGTTATTGGGTATTTCTTTCTGCTTAAAGATGTCGCAGACAATATTGAGTTCATGCAGAACCAGTTTGAACCAAAGTTCATAGGTCTGGTGTATGATGATGAACAACATTTCATCATCCGCTTTGATGCCTTCTTTACCGCTTTCGGGGAATTGGGCATTGAGTATTTTATCAAGCTGCAGGTATTCGCTATAGTAAACCGGTGGCCGTTGGGGTGCAGACATTGCTTTTTGTTTTAGCCGTGTGAATTTAAAATAATCTTTTCAAAACATTCTCTACAATATGGGGTTTGCCCAGTGTGTAAAAATGCAGGATGGGGACCTTATTGTTCAGCAGATCCTTGCATTGGGCATACAACCATTCTTCGCCGATCTGTTCGCAGGCGGCATCGGTCTTGGCGGCCAGCATTTCTTTAGTCAGGTCCAGCGGTATATCGACATTGAATACGCTGGGCAGCATAGAAAGCTGCCGTTTGCTGGTCACCGGCTTCAGACCGGGGATAACAGGCACGTCAATGTTGTTTTCCCGGCATTTCTGCACATAATTGTAATAGTGCACATTGTCAAAGAACATCTGGGTCGTAATGTACTCGGCTCCCAGATCAATTTTTCTTTTCAGGAAATAGATATCAGTGTCCAGGTTAGGAGCTTCAATGTGCTTTTCCGGGTAGCCGGCAACACCAATGCAAAAATCGCTTTTTAGCCCGTCGATAATATCGGTTTCCTGGTATTGGCCCTTATTCAGTTCTACGATCTGTTCCACCAGTTCTTCCGCATAACGGTGCCCGTTTGGGTGAGCCGTGAAGAATTTTTCGTTGGCAGCAGCATCCCCGCGCAAAGCCAGTACATTCCGTATGCCCAGGTAGTGTAGGTCTATTAATGCATTTTCCGTTTCTTCTTTACTAAAGCCACCGCAGATCATATGAGGCACTGCATCTACTTCGTACCGGTTCATAATAGCGGCACAGATGCCTACTGTACCCGGCCTTTTTCGTATTTCCACTCTTTCGAAGTTCCCGTCATTCCGTTTTTTAAAAACCTGTTCGGCGCGGTGATAGGTAACGTTGACAAAAGAGGGTTTGAAATCGACAAAAGTATCCAGGACCTTAAATATAGAGTCTATACCTTTCCCTTTGGCCGGGGGAAGGATTTCCAGAGAGATAATGGGCTTTGTGGCCTGCCTGATGTGATCGGTAACTTTCATTGCGTTTTATATGCCATTCTGAATGGCGCGTAAAAATAATCGTTAATAGGGATTTGCCCTTATTTATTTAAGGAAAAGACAGTTCTGCGGCCCGGTAACACACCTATCCGTTTTAGAGGGCAATATCAGCATGGAGCTGTGTATCTACAGGAAATGCCTGCCGTAGTTCCCGGCAGGCATTTATATAGTCCGGTATAACCCGGCTTTATTGTACGATCAGTTTCCTGTTGATCACCCCTTGTTCGCCACTGACACGCAAAGTGTAGTACCCTTTGGGCAGACTGCTGATGTCCAGCAGAATGGTGCCATGCCCTACCGGGGCAGACCATTCTGTTTTACCTGTTATATCTAATAGAGACATTATCCCTTCAACTGAATTTTGAATGGTGACGGCACTATGGGCAGGGTTAGGGTAGATGTTCAGCATTTCTTCCCCGGCTTCGTAAGAAGTGATACCGGTAGGTACGTTCACTGTGATATAGTTGTTTTTTGTTATAGAGTCGCTGCCATCGGTATTGCTTGCTTTCAGCTTCACAGTATACTTTCCTGTTGCGGTGAATTGTACCATGGGATTCTGTGAGGCAGGACTGGTGCCACCTGTAAAAATCACGGTAGCCGGGGTAAAGGTCCATTCCCATGCGGTAGGGGTATTGCTTGATATATCGCGAAACGTCAGCGCTGTTTTAGTGTCCGTACTGGTGGTGCTGGTGGTAAAATTTGCAACCGGCCCCGGTACTGCAGTCACCACCATGTAATCGGTTTTGACAGCAGAGTCACTGCCGCCTGTATTGGTCGCTTTCAGCTTTACAGTGTATTTCCCTGTTGCACCGAACAGTACCTGCGGATTCCGGGAAGTAGCACTGGACCCGCCTATAAACGTTACTGTTGCCGGGCTGAAAGTCCACAGCCATGATGTAGGTGTATTGAGTGAAATATCATTGAAGGTTACAGCTGTTTTGGTATCTGTGCTTGTAGTAGCAGAAGTGAAATTGGCTACCGGTGCAGGTGGAGCAGGGAGTCCTGAAGGAGTGCCTGCAGGAAGTCCGGTGGAGGCAATCGTCTCATATCCGTAGCTCATAACGGTGAGTGTGTAGGAAGAGGTGAAACTGATTTTGATCCAGCCATAATGACTGGCGGTGCCGATCATAAAGCGGACACCGATATATTTTGTGCCGGAATCTACAAATGCTTCGGTGCCGCCAAAACCAGCCTCATGAATAAGCGGTTGCGGTGCTGCTGCTGCACTTGCCCAGGTGTGGGTAGCATTGATAAGGGTTGCCGAATCAATTGCCCTGATTAGGGGAGATCCTGCAAAGGAGGTTCCGTATTCCGAAATTTCATTGCCGCTTGGTCCGTAGCAGGATACTGTGCCGCCGCCGAAGCGGCCGATCGACCAGCTGAAATTATAGTCCTCAATACCATCACTGTTGAAGTCGATGGGAAACCAGGAAGAGCTACTGGAGCTTAAAACGGCAACGGAATCCGGTACCAGGTCTGTAATCACTACAGTTGCTTTCCCCGAGAGGGAGCAAGCGATGAAAAATAACAGGATAAATAACTTTTTGAACATGATAATTTTTTTAAGGTCAACAATGGAATTTGATCGATAAAAGGGAGCCTTATCAATTAGATATATTTAAATTATTTTAATTAAAATAGTCTCACGTCATATACGTTTTATGTTAATGATATTACGCTTATGATGTGGAACCGGTATGTTTTGTTTGATGAATTGCTGGAAAATCCAAATGGAGAAATGGTCTGTTGTACGGCCCGGCAGGCCATTCATTTCCTTATCTGATCCTTTTATTGTACGGCAAATTTTTTGTTTATCACCCCTTGATTGTTTATCAGGCGCAATACATAGAAACCGGTAGCCAAGCGGCTGATATCCACCTGCATGGTTTTCCCGCTCAGCGGCCCTGTCCATTCCATTTTACCCGTCATGTCCAGGATACTTAAAGTGCCGCTTTCCGCCGGGTTGTGGATGTTCAGTATTTTGCCGGCCGGGTTAGGGAAAATGTTGAACAGGTCTTCGCCTGCACTGAAAGTAAAGATACTAGTGGGTTTCTTACCGGTAATAATGGCAGTATTCGGAGCATCTTCATAAGCATATGATTTGACGGTTAGTTGGTCGGGAGCTCTAAAATTGACCAGAATCCAACCGTAATGCGTATTAGAACCGAGCTTGAAGCGTACACCTATATACTTATCCCCTTTACCGGAAAAATTGGGGTTGCTATTATCGCCGATAATCGGTTCGGGAATGCTTGTGTTCCACATGAGCGAAGCATCAATTGGCTTACCGGCATCGATTATAGTAAGGATCGCGGCACCGAACGGATTTGTCCCACCGGTTAGGGCCAGGTCGTTACCACTTGCAAATGTGGTGTGTACAAAATAATCCCCGGGTCCGTACACATCCCAACGGAAATTGTATTCTTCTTTACCGTCTTTATTGAAGTCTATACTGAACCATTCAAATTTAGACCCTATCAGTTTCTTGCTGGAATCGGGTACAATGTCGGTGTAAACAACAGCGGCTTTAGCGGAAATGGACAAAGCTGTAAAGGCCATTATGGTAAGTATTTTTTTGAGCATAGCATTTTTTTAAAAGTTAAAAATAGAATTTAGTCTATACAAATATACTTCGATCGCTCGGGAGTATTTAAATTTTGTTTATTTATAATAGCAAAAGCTTGTATATGGATTTATTTTTTGCGATAACGTGAAATTTTTTGCTTCCACTGGTTATGCTTATTTTTGCAACCCTCTTTAATTCATTGATGTGCGTAATTTCCCCTTTATAGCTGTTAGTATTGCCCTCCTGCTGCTCGCAGGTATTTTCCTGGGCCTGAATACAATACCTCCCAAGCCAAAATCTGCCGGAGGGCCGGTGCCTGCGGCAGGAAGTAATGAAATGAGCCATCAGCATGCCGAATTCAATGTGGACTCCTTTCTGGTGGCCAATAAGAAGAAGCTGGCCCAGCATGCTCTTGGAGAGCTGCAGGCTGTGGATCAAAAACTCAGAGCAGTAAAGGATTCAACTGAAATGGCTGTGGTTTTTGAAGAATATGGAAGGATATGGCAGGAACACAAAAACATTCCCCTGGCGGCCTATTACTATTCTTTGGCTGCAAAATTGGAAAATTCAGAAAAAAAGCTCACCTTCGCCGCCCAATTGTTTTTAGACCTCGCAAGAAATGAACATTCAGGCGATCTGCAACACTGGGAAGCTGAATCTGCAATGGCAGCATTTGACCAAAGTCTGAAGATTAATCCGGACAATGATACTGTGAGGTT